>CAZTHM010000240.1:0-6285 GCA_964613505.1 uncultured Acidobacteriota bacterium
TTCAAATCCAAAATCGAAAATCCAAAATCGAAAATGGTCTGGCCCTTCTGGCCCGCGCGCAGAGGTGTGAGAACCCCATAGGCGCCGACCTGTGTCCCGAGTGAGAGTGTCATCCCAGCCCGAACGGCCTTGGATTCTATCATTCAGTTGGTGTGGGAGGAACTAATGCAAACGTGACGGTGAAGTTGCGTTATCGCGCCCTGCCAATCAGCTTTCCCCGCCGGCGGCGGTAGGAAGCGTCTCTGCAATCAATTTCCGTGATAGGTCGTTTCTCACAACTGGCTTTTCTGAGAGCCGGCCGAAGGGACCAGGGCCGCGCCAAGATCTTCATCAAGCCCTTTATTATCAAATATATACGAGCGATGCCCTGTGGCCACGGGTGAGGGTTGCGTTATCGCGCCCTGCCAATCAGCTTTCCCCGCCGGCGGAGGATCGATGGATGCCATTCTTCGGAATCCGCCCCAGCGGACGATGAGGGATCGCGCAATTCGTTTTCAGATCTTCACGAAGATTTTGCGGCGGTACATCCAGGAGAGAACCAGCCAGAACACGAGCAACACCGCCGTACCACGGAACAGCGGTTCGAGTCCGGCGCCGAGGAACTGGAAGAACTGCGGTCCAAAGTGAATGCGGAACGAATCGATGGTCAATTCTTCTATAAAAGAGGGGAGCACGTAGGCGACGATGGAGTTCATCCCGATGACCACCAGCGGGAAGGCCCACTTCTTGTAGGCTTTCACGTCGATCACCCAACTGAACCCCGCCAGCAGGAGAAAGCACGCTCCGCCGCTGAACAACGTCCAACTGGGGGTCCAGATGCGCTTCACGACCGGGCAGATGTGCGTAAAGTGGAAAAACAAACCGATGGCGACGCCCGCTGCGCCCGCGAGCAGCAGCCGTTTCATTGGAATCCGGGGTGACGCCTCACGCAGCCAGCGTCCGGCAATCAACCCCAGAATCATCGTGCCCAGCGTCGGAATGAAGCTGAGCGTGAGGTAGCCGCCGCCGTTAAAGATGAAAGACTTCTCGCGCGGAAAGAGGTTTAGAAACCATTGGTCGAAGGCGTTCCCGAAATTGGCGTTCTTATTCCAGTGCGCGGCGAAGCCGGTGTAATTGTGCTGCTGGAACCAATCCGGCGCCACTCCCAAGGACTGGTAACCGAATCCGGGACCGGGCACGGGATAGAGCGCCCAGGCCAGCCAGTAGCCCGCGAGAATCACACCCAGTGCGGCCCATTGCCAGCGCGGCGGGCGGAACCCCAGCAGGAACAGAAACGGATAGCCAAGTCCGATCTGGTCGAGCGTGTCCTCGAAGGTGAAGTAGGTTTGAGTGCTGTGCATGGATCGCAGGAAGACGCCCAGCAGGATGAGCACCAGCGCCCGCCAAAGCGTGTGCGCGAACATCTTTCCGAACGTCGCGCCCTTCGCCAGGCGGCTGGCAATCGAGTAGGGAAGCGCCACACCCACCAGAAATGAAAACGATGGCTGAATCAGGTCGTGCAGCGAACAACCCGCCCACTGCACGTGAGTCTGGTTATAGGCGAGAATCTTCCAGAACAGACTCGTCGGGAAGGCCTCGGAGATGCGCGAAAGTTGGAGCGCCTCCGCCATGATGAGAAACATGACGAACCCGCGATAGGCGTCTACCGCGACGTTGCGGGCGACGGGCTGTGGCATAGGAGCACCTACGGCTGCCGACGTAGCCGGCGACACTTCAACTGCGGTTTGCGCGGAGGGTGCCATCCCTGAGGGCGGGAGACTACCACATTCAAGTTCATAACCACAAGGATTCCTCGCGGGGAATCCACTTGTTGCGGCGTCCCAATCCACGACTTAGCGTCAGCCGGATAGCCGATACTTTTCGACAAGTGGTACAATCCGCGCGCCGTCGAAGGAATTTCGCATTAGCACTCTGGTCAATCAAAAAGCGATGAGGATGAAAACGGAAGTTCGAAGCGGCCCGTGCGGCCGGCAGGTGAACCCATCATGAGGTTAAGCAATCTACCAAAGCTCGCCATGGTATTTACGTCACTCTGGCTTATCCAACTCACAATGGGCCAGGAGCGGGCGGCGCCCGCGGGCTATCGCGACTGGAAGGCTGCCGGAGCCGGCCCGGACAACATCCACTATTCGACGCTGAAGGAGATCAACCGCGAAAACGTACAAGAGCTCGCAAACGCTTGGACATATGACACGGGCGACGCGTACGCGGATTCTGAAATGCAGTGCAACCCGGTCATCATCGACGCTGTCCTTTACGCTACTACTCCCAAGCTGCGCCTGATCGCTTTAGATGCCGCCACCGGCAAGCTGCGATGGAGTTTTGATCCCAACAAAGGCGAGAAGGTTTCGGGCAAGCTCCGTAATCGGGCGGTGAACTATTGGAAAGAGGGGAGCGACCGCCGGGTGTTCTACGCTGTGCGGCAGTATCTCTATGCGATCGACGCCATGACTGGCAAGCCGATCAAGAGTTTCGGGAACTCCGGCCGCGTGGACTTGCGCGCAGGGCTCGGCCGAAACCCGAAGGAGCAATCTGTTTCCTCAAGCAGTCCAGGCGTCGTCTACAAGGACCTCCTGATCCTCGGCAGCAGTCTCAGCGAAGACCTTCCCGCCTCTCCCGGAGACATCCGTGCCTTCGACGTTCGCACCGGGAAGATTCGCTGGTCGTTCCACACGATTCCTCATCCGGGCGAATTTGGCTACGAAACGTGGCCGAAGGACGCCTGGACATACAGCGGCGGCGCCAACAGTTGGCCGGGGATGAGCCTGGATGAAAAACGGGGGCTGGTTTTTGTGCCCACGGGCTCAGCCGCATTCGACTTTTATGGGGCGAATCGAGTCGGGGATAATCTCTTCGCCAATTGCGTGCTGGCGCTCAAGGCGGAAACCGGGGAGCGCGTCTGGCATTTTCAGAGCGTCAAGCACGACGTCTGGGACCGCGACTTTCCCGCCGCCCCCAGCCTCGTCACGGTTCGAAGAGACGGCCGCCTGGTGGATGCGGTAGCCCAAATCGCGAAGTCCGGCTTTGTTTATGTCTTCGAGCGCGAAACCGGCCAGCCGCTATTCCCCATTGAGTATCGAAAGGTTCCTCCCTCGGATATCGATGGCGAAGTGCTGGCGGAGAGTCAACCGTTTCCGCTCCTGCCGCCTCCCTTCGCGCGCCAGATACTCACCAAGGAAATGGTTACCAACCGAACTCCCGAGGCGCACCGCGCGGTTCTGGAGCACCTGGAAAAGGTTCGCAACGATGGCCCGTTCACGCCCCCAAGCCGCGAAGGGACCGTCGTATTTCCGGGGTTCGATGGCGCTGGCGAGTGGGGAGGAGCCGCCTTCGATCCTGAGACCGGCTGGCTTTATGTGAATTCGAACGAAATGGCCTGGATTCTGCGGTTGGTCGAGCGCCCGAAGACGAAACGCCAGGCGACGAGCCGGCAGGTTTACGCCGCCAGTTGCTCGAATTGCCATCGCATGGATATGCGGGGAAGCCCGCCCGAGTTTCCATCCGTGCTGAAGCTAGGAGAAAAGTATAAGGAAGTCGAGATCGCGAGGATCATCCGTGAAGGACGTGGGCGGATGTCGAACTTCGCTCACCTGGGGCAGAACGTTGTCGAGGCGCTGGCTCATTTGCTTGCCACCGGCGAGGACGCAGAGTTCGCGACTCCCGTAAGCGCCCAAGCTTCTCACCCGCTCAAATACACACACGATGGCTACAACAAGTTCCTCGACCCGGAAGGTTACCCTGCCGTGGAGCCTCCCTGGGGAACGCTCAATGCCATCAACCTCGATACGGGTGAGATCAGTTGGAAGATTCCTTTCGGCGAATTCCCGGAGCTGGTTGCCAAGGGCATGCCCAACACCGGCAGTGAGAATTATGGCGGGCCGCTCGTGACCGCCGGAGGGCTGCTCTTCATCGGGGCTACAAATCATGACAAGAAATTCCACGCCTACGATAAAGCGACAGGAAAGCTCCTGTGGGAGACCACGCTGCCCGCGGCCGGGAACGCCACACCCTCCACCTATGAAGTGGACGGACGGCAATTCGTGGTCATCGCCGCGGGGGGAGGGAAATCGGGCGCGCCCTCGGGCGGGACGTACGTCGCCTTCGCGCTCCCCAAGTAGCTTTTTCCACAATTGCGAATGTCCAGGTTTTTGAGGTGGAATTCTTGGCTTCATTCACTATACTGAGGGCGGCGAAACCGCCACAATTGGCCTGGCTTGCTGGAACATAGAGATTCGACGAGGTCGAACCCGGTTGATTCCGAATCTCTGCTGGCGGGCGCCGCAACGGAGACTCTATGCATCGATTAAGATTCCCCGCTTTCGTCGCCGTATTGTTTCTGCTCGCCTCCTGTCGGCGGGCAAAACCCTCCGAGGAACTCAATTTCCTTACCGACCTTTCCGACTTCGCCCGAGTCCGCAACATGCTCCCCGAATATCTCAATCGAATCGCCGCGGCGCAGCTGGAAGGCCGGCGGAAACAAATCGCGCAACTCTCGAACGCTGAGGACGTCAGCAAACGCAAGGCCTACATCCGGGAGAGACTGTTGCGCGATCTCGGAGGGTTTCCTGAAAAGACGCCCCTCAATGCGCGGACGGTCGCTGTTTTGGAACGCGACGGCTATCGAATCGAGAAGGTGATTTTCGAAAGCCAGCCCCGATTCTACGTCACGGCCAACCTGTATCTTCCCACCAAGGGCCAGCCGCCGTATCCTGCCGTGCTCTTTCCACTCGGACACGAGCAAGGCGGCAAGGCGAATCCGACATGGCAACAAATCCTAGTTACGTTGGCGAAGAGAGGTTATGTGGCTTTGGCGTGGGACCCCATCGGCCAGGGTGAGCGCGTGCAAATCTACGATCCCGACTTCGAGGATTCGCAATTGCCGGGCTCAACGACTGAGCATTCAATTCTCGGCGTCCAGTGTCTGCTCGCCGGCGACGCAGTTGCCCGCTACACGATCTGGGACGGCATTCGCGCTCTTGATTATCTGCTCTCGCGCAAAGAAGTCGATCCGGCGCGCGTCGCCTGCACCGGCAATTCCGGCGGCGGAACACACACGGCATACCTCTCCGCTCTCGACGATCGAATTAAAGTTGCGATGCCGTCCTGCTACCTCACGACTTGGGGACACCTGCTTGATACGATCGGCCCGCAGGACGCCGAGCAGTGCATTCCCTTTTGGCTGCGAGACGGCCTGGACCACGCCGACTTCGTCCACGCCTTCGCCCCCAAGCCCTATCTGATTCTTTCCGCCATCCGCGATTTCTTTTCGATTTCCGGCGCTCGCGAGACTTATCAAGAAGCCCGGCGCGTGTACAACCTCGTGGGAGCGCCGGAAAAAATCAGCATGTTCGAGTGGGACGATGGCCATGGGTACAACCACGAACGGCGAGAGGCGGCTTATCGCTGGCTGGGACGCTGGCTCAAAGGGCGCGAAGACAACGAACCCGAGCAACCGATCGATCCGGAAACTTACGAGGGTCTTTGGTGCACCGAATCTGGCCAAGTGGTGACTTCGCTAGGGGGAGAAACGGTGACCTCCCTCAATTTGAAGAGAGTTGAGCAGTCACCTCCCGCGCGACCGCCGCTCACGAGTCCCCAGGCGGTTGCGGCGCATCGCGAGTTGATGAAGCAATCGATCGAACGCCTGACGGCGATGGAACGGCGCACGGGTCCCGTCAAGGTGAGGCCGTTTGGACGGATCGAGAAAGAGACATATCGCATCGAGAAACTGATTTATGAGACCGAGGCGGGGATCAATGTCCCGTCTCTATTGTTCATCCCCAAGTTTCGAAGCGGGCGCAGTCCGGCCGTCATTTACGTTCATGGGGACGGGAAGGCGGCTGCGGCCTCGCCGGACGGAGATATTCCGCGTCTGGTTGCGAGGGGCTACGTCGTGCTGGCCGTGGACGTGCGCGGCTGTGGTGAAACCCGGCCTCTGCCCAACGACGAGCAATCCAGAGACGTCTATCGTTATTTCGGCCATTACGACAGCGCGATGACGGCGATTCTGGTTGGCAAGACTCTGGTAGGTATGCGAACGGAAGATATTATCCGTGGCGTGGAAATGCTGGCGGCCAGGCCCGAGGTCGATGCCGAGCAAATCTTCGGCTTCGGCGTGGGTTCAGGGGCGCTCACACTGCTCCATGCGGCGGTACTCGACGAACGGATTAAACGTGTGGCTCTTGACCGCATGCTGGTGTCGTACAATTCCGCCGTCAACCACAAGCTGCATCGCGACGTATTTGAGAGCGTTGTTCCGGGAGTGCTGAAGTCTTACGATCTTCC
>CAZTHM010000241.1:0-3760 GCA_964613505.1 uncultured Acidobacteriota bacterium
GAGCGACCGGCCCGACCACTTCGTGGATCTCGTGATGGAGCTTCGCCACAGCGAGGCCACCAGCTATACGGTCCGCGACACTCCCACCTTCACCTGCGTGCACGGCGAACTGCCGGGAGTGCTCAACTTGCTAGGCGGATGAAGTAATTGCGAATTCCGAGTTATGAGTTATGAATTACGAAGGAAGGGGCGGTAACGATGCGAGATTCAGGCACAGTCTCGCAGGATTCGATTTGGCACTTTGAATTCATAACTCAGAACTCATAACTTGCCTCCCATGACAAAGAGAAAGCCAAAATCACCATCCAAACCGAAAAAGGACTACACATCGCCCCACCGCGTTGGAAAGATCTTCGCGGCGCTGGATAAGCTTTTCCCGCAGGCGGAGTGCGCTCTGCGCCACGACAATCCCTTCCAGCTTCTCGTTGCCACCATCCTCTCGGCGCAGTGCACCGACGAGCGCGTGAACAAGGTCACGCCGGGGCTGTTTCAAAAGTTCCCCACCGCGCAGGATTTCGCCGCAGCGAAACAAGAAGTGCTGGAACGCGAAATCCATTCCACAGGATTCTTCCGCAACAAGGCGAAGAACATCATCGGCGCAGCCCAGAAGGTCGTTCAGGATTTCGGCGGGCAGGTTCCGCGCACCATGGACGAGATGCTGACCCTGCCGGGAGTGGCGCGCAAAACCGCCAACGTGGTTCTCGGCTCGGCCTTCGGCCTTCCCACCGGCGTCGTCGTGGACACGCACGTCTTCCGCATTGCCGGGCGACTGAGGCTCTCCAAGCAGAAGACGCCGGAAAAGGTCGAGCAGGATTTAATCAAGCTGGTGCCGAAGGAACGCTGGATTTCTTTCGGTCACCAGGTAATTTGGTTTGGAAGGAAAGTCTGCGCGGCGCGCAAACCCCTTTGCGCGGAGTGTCCTCTTGAATCACTTTGCGACTCTCCGGATAAGACTGTCTAGTGGTTGGTGTCCTTCGTCCTTCGTCCTTCGTCCTTTGTACTTTGTCCTTTGTACTTCGTCCTTTGTACTTTCCTCCTCCTGCGCTCTACTTCACAAAGATCGCCTTCGGCAGCATGGCGTGCACACCCTTCTTGCCGTCCACGAGTTGCGTGATTCGCAAATCCACCGCGTCGCTGGCCAGGATATAAGCGTCACCACGCGTCAGATGCTTTTCGCTTACCAGGAAGTCCAGCATTTCGTTCACGGCGATCTTCGCCGCCTCTTCCAGATTCTCGTGAAATCCCATGGTGATGACGTGCGTGGGAGTTTCGGCGCGCGCCCAATGCAGTTTCATGTCCTTGCGCACGGTGAGTTGAAATGTCCCGCGCAGCGAGGTTTCCAGCGCCGTCAAGCACACCTCACCATCGCCCTGCCCCGCGTGCCCGTCGCCCACCATGAAGAGCGCACCCTTGGCGTGGACGGGCATGTAAAGCGTCGTGCCTGCCACCAACTCCTTGTTATCCATGTTGCCGGTATGGACCCACGGCGGGCCGCTCGAAACTCGGCCAATGGCCGGCGGCGGAGCGACGCCCATTACGCCAAAAAACGGCTGGATTGGAATCTCGATGCGGTCTGAAAACTTCGCCACCTGGCGTTTGAAGTCGAGCGGAGTCAGCTTGAATTGCGCATAGGGAAACTCATCGGGCAGGAAGCCGCGGCCGGGCCGGAAAGTGTTCCAGGCGTATGGCACTACCAGATCAATGGAGAGAATCTTGACCTCCAGCACATCGCCCGGTTCCGCGCCCTCGACATAAACCGGTCCTGTCAGAATGTGGGGAACTTCGCCGCGGTCTTTCACGGCGCGCTCGATTTCAAGCAGTTCGGGCTGAATCTGGTCACGCGGCAAGCCGGAAGCCTCGAGAACATCCGAGCCTCCCGCCGCCAGCGCTTCAATATCAACTGTGTCACCGGAGCGAACGCGCAGGGCGGGCGGCGTCTGCGGATCGAACCACCCCCAGGCCACGGTTTTCGGCGTGGGAGTAAGGCGGTGCGTCTCTCCCGCCCACGCTTGCCATGCGCCCGCGCCAAACAGGACAACACCCAGCAGCACAATCGTAAATCTCATGTTCTCCTCCTAAAAAACAAGCTGGCGCCGACCTCTCCTCGGCCAGCGCCAGCCATACGAACACTCCTCGATAACAGCTTTTCCTCGAGACAACCCACCGGGCCGTCTCTACGCCTTCATCACCACCGGATAGACCTTGCGAACCGCGGCAATGATGTCGGCGACGTCCTGGTCCGTGAACTTCGGATCCATAGGGATGCCGACGTAGCGGTTCCAGATGTCGATGGTCTTCGGGCAGGCGGCAGCGCCGTACTGAATGGTCTTCCCCCGTCCCACCGTGAACGACGGCCAGTCGGGCTGCAGGGTTTCTTTCTTTTCGATGTGGGTTGCAATGGGCAGAATCGCGGACCCGCCCATCGGCTCGGCGGTGATGTTCTCCGCGCGCATCGCCTTGATGAACGCGTCGCGCTGGTCTTTGCCCTTGGTGTTGATGAAGCCCCAATTGCCCAGCCCGCCGCCCGCCGGATCGTTCTTCTTGCGGAATTGAATTCCCGGCAGGTCCTTGATGCCGTCCGTGATGCGTGTCGTCTTGTCGCGGAAATCACCGACGATGCGGTCGAGCTTGCGCAACTGGGCGCGCAGCACCGCGGCCGTGAACTCGCTCATCCGGAAATTCGGGCTGGAGAAGTTCTTCAGGTGCGAAGGCTGCGCCAGCACCTTGGCATGGCCGTCACGCAGGAACCCGCAATCGTGGTAGCGCGTGGCGCGGTCGAAAACGTTCGGGTCGCTCGTCACCACGGCGCCGCCTTCGCCGGGAGAAATCGTTTTATTGACCTGGAAGCTGTAAATCCCGGCATTGCCCATGGAACCGACGGGCCGGCCCTTGTAGCTCACCCCGACGCTCTGGGCGCAATCCTCCAAAATCTTCAGATTGTGTTTGCGGGCAATTTCCAGAATGGGGTCCATATCCGCCGGCGCGCCCAGGATGTGCACCGACATGATGACCTTGGTGGCGGGCGTGATGCGGCGCTCGATGTCGGTGGGGTCGATATTCATCGAGTCGTCCACTTCCGCGAAGACGGGCAGAGCTCCGTGGGCCAGGATGGCGTCGTAGCAGGCGTACCAGGTCCAGGCCGGCAGGATGACTTCGTCGCCCGGCCCCACGCCCAGTCCCGCCAGGGCGGTCATGAGGGCCGTCGTGCCGGAGGTCACGGCGATGCAGTATTTGGTGTGCTGATGAGCGGAGAATTCCTTCTCGAAGTTGATGCACTTGTCCGGCGGATGCCCTTTCGCGTCAAGCCCCCACCAGCGGAAGGGGCTGCGGTTCTCGAGCACGTCTATCAGCTCTCGCTTTTCTTCGTCGTCGTAGTATTGCGGGCCGGAGAGTTTCGCTTCAAGCATCGTGGCACGCACGGGGGGTCCGCCCGCGATGGCCAACGGCCCGGCGGGCGCGGGCGTCACAGGCGCTGCCGAAGCTTTCGCTTCATGGCCGGTCGTCAGCCACGCGGCCGATGCCAAGCCGGTGGCGGCGGTCAGAAACTTGCGCCGGTCCAGCGCGCTGTCCTTTGATTCCCCGTCGTGGGGTCTGATCGTTTCCTTGTCCAACATGACTGCCTCCAAATCAATGATATGCGGTGTTTGCACGGGTACTCTAGCACCAGCGGCGTCTCGATACCAGATGAATTCCAGGAAGGAGGGTCAGGGGAAAGTTTGCGGGAGATCAGAGCACCGTTAGTTTTGCTGGGTCCGTCGCC
>CAZTHM010000241.1:3770-4614 GCA_964613505.1 uncultured Acidobacteriota bacterium
TGCACGGGTACTCTAGCACCAGCGGCGTCTCGATACCAGATGAATTCCAGGAAGAGAGGATAGTGCGTGGGAGATCAGAGCACAGTTAATTTTGCTGGGTCCGTCGCCGGAGCGGAGGAAGAGTCCGCCGAAGACCGCGAGGGATACCCCCGCCGCGCCAGTTCGTGGGCCAATTCCGGGGGCGGCGTGAACGTGACGCGCTCTTCCACCGTTTCAATTTCCTGAATCTCGGTAACGCCCAGGCGGCGGAAGTACTCGACCACTTCGATCACAAGATACTCGGGGGCGGAAGCGCCCGCCGTGATCGCGACGCATTGAACGCCCTGGAGCCACGCCGGATCGATCATGGAGGCGTCTTCAATCAGAAAGGCCCGGGCACCCGTCATCTCGGCCACTTCCCGCAGGCGGCGGGAATTTGAGCTGTTGTCCGACCCGATCACCAGCACGAGCTGGGCGTCGCGCGCCAGGCTTTTCACGGCGTCCTGGCGGTTTTGGGTCGCGTAACAAATATCATCGCTGGGAGGAGCCGCGATCTTGGGGAACCGCCGCCGTAGCACAGCGATGATTTCGCGCGTGTCGTCAACCCCCAGGGTCGTCTGCGTCGTGACGGCGATATGATCGGGGTCTTTCACCTGGATCTTTTCGGCCTCCTGCACGCTGCCCACGAGTTGAATGTGGTCCGGAACTTCACCCATCGTCCCGATGATTTCGTCGTGGCCCT
Source organism: uncultured Acidobacteriota bacterium (assembly GCA_964613505.1). Lineage (GTDB taxonomy): Bacteria > Acidobacteriota > Terriglobia > UBA7540 > UBA7540 > CAZTHM01. The sequence continues at coordinate 4,492 of CAZTHM010000241.1, forward strand.
CGTGCCCAACCAGGATGATGCACCGGCGCTCGGCGGCAAAGCGGATCGCTTCCAGATGGACCTTGGTGACCAGCGGGCAGGTGGCGTCAATCACTTTCAGGCGCTTGGCAGCGGCATCGTCCC
>CAZTHM010000241.1:4624-6275 GCA_964613505.1 uncultured Acidobacteriota bacterium
ACACCGTGCGCGCTGAAGATGACCACCGCGCCCTCCGGCACCTCGCTGATTTCCTCGACGAAGATCGCGCCCTTCGCTGCCAGTTCCTCGATCACATGCTTGTTGTGGACGATTTCCTTGCGAACGTAGACCGGCGCCCCGTAGAGTTCCAGGGCAATGTTGACAACGCCGATGGCGCGCTCCACGCCCGCGCAGAAACCCCGCGGTTTCGCCAGCAACAGTTTCATGTGGTTCATCTGACCGCCCGCTTCAGCCCTGTCCCCGGAGGAAAATCCGCAACAACCTTCATGCTAGCAGATTCACTCCGCAGCGTCAAAAGCCGCCAGAACGGGCGGGATGAATCCCTCCCCCGCGTGGCGCATCCAATGGCATAATCATGCGCCGCGGTTCGGGCACAGCGAGAGTTGCGAGAGGTGTTCCTATTGAGGAGGTGGAGATGAAAAGAGTCTCGGCTGGACGAACGAAATGGCACGCCGTCGCCGCCAGCCTGATGTGCGTGGGCATGACGGTCATTGGCATGAGCGCTGTTTCCCGCGCCGCGGATTCCTCGACGCTCCGCATCAAGATCGGCGGCAAGGCCCCGAACTTCGAGCTGGCCGCGCCGGATGGCAAGCGCGTCAAGCTCTCCGATTTTGCAGGGCACAACGTCCTTATCGATTTCTACCGCGGCTACTGGTGACCGTACTGCATGGACGAACTCGGCGAGTTCGTCAAACATTACGATGAGTTGAAAGCGCTCGACGTGCAGGTCCTTGGTGTGAGCGTTGACCCGCCTGAAATCAACCGCGGAGTTCAACAGAACCTCAAGGCTCCATTCCCCCTACTTTCCGACGCCAGACATGAGGCGATGGAAGCTTTCGGAACGCGTGGTCCGACCCAAAAACCCGACGAGGGAATCATCAACACTTCAACGCTGGTGCTGATTGACAAGACCGGAAAGGTTCGCTGGATTCACCAGGCGGAGGACTATCGCGTCCGCCCGCCGATTGCCCAGGTCATCAGCGAAGCGCGCAAGCTCAAATGATGCGAGGCGGACCATGAAGGCGTCCTAAGCCTGCCGGCTCTGCCCCGCTCCTGGAAAATCCACCTGACCGAAAAGCTCCAAGCTCGCGGCAAGTGAATCCCGGACTCCATTGAGTGCGCGGTCGGGTCGGCATGCCCGGCCCGCGCAACAGCATATATGTCGCCTACCCGACCGTCCCCAGGACATATTTCATGCCGTGTTCCGCTACTTCCCTGATTCGCAGACATCAAGAGGCGATGTCTGCGTCACCCGCCATCATGGTCCGTCAGCCGACGGATCGAATAGATGTGTGGTGGAACCTGGCCAACCCCATCGACCAAACTGTTGACCAGGACCGAACACAAAATTCCGCTTTACGGAGCCGACAACCTTATAGATGGGCTACCCCCTCTTATGGTCTCAGCTAGGCTTGGGGTCAAGTCCTATCGTTCGCTCAGGGCACTTCGTCCTCATGTGCTTTCGCAACCTACCCTCGCGCACCGGCTGTCTGCAATATGGACAGCGAGCGTATCCGTCTGGCAAACCCCTCTCCCGCGCTTGAACGTCAGGAGTAATACTCCCCCAAGTCTGGGCGCGCTGTTCGCCCTGTGCCGTCTTGGGCGGCGCGACTTGGCGGACCCTTGGCTG
>CAZTHM010000242.1:0-6171 GCA_964613505.1 uncultured Acidobacteriota bacterium
CCCGAGAGGTGAGTGCCCCCGTCGACGGTATTGATGTTGTTGGCAAAGGAGAAGACCGTCTCAGAGTAGGTGTCGTTGTACTGGAGCGCGAATTCCATGTGCACGTCGTCGCGGTCGGCCTCGGCATAAATCGGGGTGGCGTGCAGCACGTCTTTGTTCTTGTTGAGGTGCTTGATGAACTCCGCGATTCCGCCGGTGTAGTGAAATTCCGCCTGCTTATTTGTGCGCTCATCTTTGAGGCGGATGGTCAGACCCTTGTTGAGGAACGAAAGTTCGCGCAGGCGCTGGGCCAGGGTGTCGTAATTAAACTCGATGGAATCGAATATCTTGGCATCGGGCAGGAAGGTGACTTTGGTCCCGCGCTTCTCTGTCTTGCCTTTTCTCTTCAGCGGCTCCAAGGGCTTGCCGCGCTCGTAAGACTGCTCCCAAGTGTAGCCATCGCGCCAGATCTCCAGGTCCAGCACCTCGGCTAGGGCGTTTACGACCGAGACCCCCACGCCGTGGAGACCGCCTGAAACCTTGTAGCTCTGCGTGTCAAACTTTCCGCCCGCGTGTAAAACGGTCATGACGACTTCCGCGGCCGACCGGCCTTCCTCTATGTGAAGGTCCACGGGGATGCCGCGACCGTTATCGACGACGGTCACGGAGTTATCGGTGTGCACCGTGACGTCGACGCGATCACAATAACCGGCCAGGGCTTCATCCACGGCGTTGTCGACGACTTCCCAGACCAGGTGGTGAAGGCCCATCTGGCCGGTGGAGCCGATGTACATCGCCGGGCGCTTGCGGACGGCCTCTAAGTCGCCCAGCACCTTGATGCTGGCGGCATCGTACGTTTCGTTTCCCGCGTTTTCCGCGGGCTTTTTCTTCGGTTCTCGTTCCGCCATCGTCCGTTGCCTTTTTGCCTTTACGCCAAAAGACCGACCCCGCTCAGAGCGGGGCCGGCCAATTTCTTGCTAACCCAGGAATTCCCGATAATCCTCAGAACGTCCACCTCTCGCTGGATCGAAACTCCGGGCGCTGGATTCCCTGGTTCTCCAACCCCACGCCCAGGCCGGTAGCGCGCTCTAAATCCGCATGGGCATGATGACGTAACGATACCGAAGCCCTTCCTCACTGCTGGGTCGCAGTTGGCCGGCACTTTGCTCGTCCTTCAGTTCCAGCCGGATCTTCGCCGCGTCACCGACAACATTGAGGAAGTCGAGCATGTATTGGTAATTGAATCCAATCTGCAGCGGTTCACCTTTGTACTCCGCGTCGAGTGTCTCGTGCGCCTCGCCGTACTCCCCGCTCGATGAGAAGACTTCGATTTTGTCTTTATCGACCTGGATCTTGATGGCTCGCGACCGCTCATCCGCCAGCAATGCCACCCGCCGAATACCTGCGGTCGCCAACTCTCTGTCCAATTCCACCACTCGATTATTGTCACGCGGCAGGACCGCCTCGTAGTTCGGGAATTGCCCGGTCAACATCCGCGAAATCAGAACCCGCTCACCCACCGAGAAGAAGAGGTGACTCTCATCCTTGGAAAAACTTACTGTAGCGTCCTCGCCGCTCTCCGCGAGCAAGCGCTGAAGTTCTCCCATCGCCTTCTTGGGCACAAGGGCACGCACTTCACTGGAAATTCCTACCACTGGCGTGTCGCGTTCGACGAGTGCCAGCCGGTGCCCGTCCGTCGCCACCATACAAACGCTCTCCGGCTTCAGCAGTAGCAAGGCCCCATTTAGCGTATAGCGCGACTCTTCGCTGGAGATCGCAAAGATGGTCTTTTGGATCAACTCAGCCAAGACACTTGCGGGTATCGTCGCCAGCGGTTTAGGAACCGGCGGGATGACTGGGAAATTGTCCCTCGCCATGCCTACAAGCTTGAATGAGGTCCGCTCACAATTGATTTGAACCCAATGATTTTCCAAGATCTTAAGACGAACTTCTGCCTCGGGCAGGGATCTCACAATCTCCAGAAGCCTTTTCGCCGGGACGGTTCCAGAGCCATCCTTCTTGACTTTTGCGGCACATCCGCAACGCAAGCCTAGTTCCAGGTCCGTCGCGCTGATCCGTAAACTGGAGCCTTCGAACTCCAGAAGGAGATTGGAGAGAATTGGGATGGTTGTCTTCTTTTCAACCACTCCCTGCGTCAGGTTGAGTTCTTTTAGTAGGTCAGACTTCTTAGTGGAAAATTCCATAGGGATAGAATCCTGTAATCTTTATTTTAGCAGTAGAGCCTGTGAATTTGTGGAAAATATACGATCATCTTACTTTTGAGTGTCTTAGAATCAATATACCTATGGACTTCTCAATCTTGCTACTGGATTGATGTGGAAAAAGCCCTCACCTTCTACTACTCACAGTAACTCCAGGTATTTGATTCCTTCAAAACCAGACAAGTCTAGTTCAACCCTTCGCTTAGCTTGTTGATAAGTCTGTTCAAATCTCGGTCTAACTTCCGCAGATCAGCGATTTTGGTGATGGAGTGCAGAACGGTTGTGTGGTGCTTACCTCCAAACTCCCGGCCGATCTGGGGCAGAGAGGCTGGCGTCAACTCCTTGGACAGGTACATAGCGATTTGCCGGGGATAGGCCACTGCCTGGCTGTTGTTCTTGGCCTTCAATTGCGAAAGGCTCAAACCAAACTCGTGACATACCACCCGCTGGATATTCTCAATGGAGACATGTCGCTCGTCCAGGTCCACCATGTTCTTCAGGGTCTGTTGCGCCATGGCAAGCGAAATTGGATTCCCTGTAAGGGAAGAGTAGGCGATTAAGCGCGTCAGCGCCCCCTCCAGATCGCGAACGCTGGCCTTGATGCGGTTGGCGACGAAGTCCACGACTTCGTACGGAAGCGCTACTTTCTGCGCCTCAGCCTTCTTTTCCAGGATCGCCATTTTGGTTTCAACGTCCGGGGCCTGGAGGTCCGCGGTGAGCCCCCAGGCGAAACGCGAACGGAGGCGCTCCGCAACCCCGGGGATTTCCTTCGGTGGGCAATCGCTCGAAATCACGACCTGCTTCTGCGCTTCGTACAAGGTGTTGAAAGTGTGGAAGAATTCCTCCTGGGTTCGCTCTTTGCCGGCGATGAACTCAATGTCGTCCATCAGGAGCACGTCCACGTTACGGTATCGGTCGCGGAATGACACCATGCGGTCGTAGCGGAGCGAATTGATAACCTCGTTGGTGAAGCGCTCGGAGGAAACGTACGCCAGGCGCATCTCCTTCCAATTTTTCTTGATCATGTGGCCAACCGCTTGCATCAGGTGCGTCTTGCCCAGCCCGACGCCACCGTACAGAAAGAGCGGGTTGTAGGATTTGGAAGGCGCTTCCGCCACCGCCCGCGCCGCCGCATGGGCAAATTGGTTGCAGGATCCCACCACGAAGGTATCGAACGTGTAGCGGGGGTTGAGTTGATGCGCAACGGATTCAAAGTCGAGCTTTCCTTGCATGGCCTTTGACTCCCCGTTCTCAGGCGCCTTCCGCTCCGGCTTATCCTCAAACACATAAGTGACCTGCGCGAACCCGAGTTGCAGCCGGCCGAGGGCCTCGTGAATCATGTCCCCATAATGTTCCTGGATCCAGTCCTGGAATTCCCGGTTGGGCACGCGCACCACCAGCGTGTCCTGCGCGGCGTGGCTGAAGCGTGTGGGGCGCAGCCAGGTCTGGTAGCTTTGGGGATTAACTTTGGCTTTGAGATGATTCAGGATTTCGTGCCAGGCGTTCATGGGCTTCGCGCAAACTGACAAGAATTCGTCTCTGCCTGCCAACCGGCAGGTGCTCAAGACGCTCCCCGAGCCAATCGCTGCGCTTCAAGGGAAGCGGCTTCCGAGGATCGCCGCCGGAGTCTCCGACGAGCGCGACCAGAATTGTTAGCTTTCTCCGTTTCGTTGGCGTTGAATCCTAACGAAGAGGGCTTCCGTCCCTGTGAGAAATTTCCAACTTGAAGCGCGAACTATATCACAAAAAAAAATTCAATCCAATTATCTGCTGAATTGTCAAACCCGAATTTCAAAGGAGACGCCAACAACCTCAGACGGACTCGAGCAAGCGCGCGATCTCGTCGCGAGCCGGAGGGCGGAGCGCGGGCGCCTTTCCGGTTTCTTCCACCACGCGGAGGCCTTCGCTTTTTCCGCGCACCTCGCCAATCACCGCGGCGGAGACCTTGTGTTGGGCGAAGGCCCGTAGAACGCCGCCTGCCGTCCGCGCGCTGACCACGACAAGCAAAGCTCCGGACGCGATGAGCGCGAAGGGGTCGAAGCCGAGCAGCCGCGCCAAGGCCTGTGTTTCCGGCAACACCGGGACCTTGTCCTTCCAAATGCGCAGCCCGACGTTTCCGGCGCGCGCCAGCTCGAAGAGGCCCGACAGGAGCCCGCCTTCGGTCGGGTCGTGCATGGCGTGAACGTCTCCATGCCTCACAGCGACGAGCGCGTCGCGGACGACGCTGATGCCGGGACGAAAGAGCAGGCGCTGGGCGCGGCGCGCGAACCGCCTTCCCAGCTTCCTTTCGACCCACGCGGCCTTTTCCCGCGCCAGGATGGCGGTGCCTTCGAGCGCGATGCCTTTCGTGAGGAGGACGAGGTCTCCCGGCCGCTGGGTCTCCTTTCGGACGAGTTTTGATTTTTCAACCTCGCCGAGCATTTGACCGACGACGATGGGGCGGTCCAACCCGGTGGTGGTTTCCGTGTGGCCGCCACAGAGCGTGATTCCGAGCCGCCGGCAGGCTCCGAGAATGTCATTGAAAATCGACTTCGCTAGAGCTTCGGTTGCGCCCTTCTCCGGAAGCAGCAGCGTGGCCAGGAACCAGCGCGGCCGCGCCCCCAGCGTGGCGATGTCGTTGGCGTTGACATTGACGGCGTACCAGCCGATGCGCTCCGCGGTGAAGGTGATGGGATCGGTTTTCGCGACCAGGTATTTCGCGCCGAGGTCAATCACCGCCGCGTCTTCGCCGAAGCGCGGGCCGATGACGACGCCGGAATGCTTCGGGAGAGGGCAGCGAGCCAGGAGCTTCTGCAAAACTGCGGGTGGGAGCTTGCCGACCGGAAATCGTCGCAGCGTCGTCATGCCAAGCGCGAGTATAATCCCGTTTCGCTGTAGCGGCGCTCTATGAGCGCCGATCTCTTACGTCGCGGCGGCCGCCTCGAACTGCCCAATCGCCGCTCCCCGCCGAGCAGGGCAGGCGCCGAGCGGCGCTACAGTGGATCGCATGGCCAGAGTCCTTGGAGTCATTCCCGCAAGGCTTGAATCAACGCGGCTGCCGCGCAAACCACTGCGGCTGATTTGCGGCCATCCGATGATTGCCTGGGTGTATCACGGCGCGCGCCAGACGGCATCGCTTGACGCCGTGATGATTGCCACGGACTCGGACGAAATTGGCAGCTATTGCCGGGAAAACCAAATCCCTTATGCGATGACCTCCTCCTCACACCGCTCGGGGACGGACCGCGTCGTCGAAGTGATGAGCCGCGAGCGCGCCGACATCTACGTCAACATCCAGGGCGATGAGCCGATGGTCACCGGAGAACAGGTCGAGCTGATGCTGCGTCCTTTTCGTGATGACACCGAGACTCAGGTTTCAACTCTCAAAGTGCGCATCAGCGCGGAGGAAGCGCGCAATCCGAATAACGTCAAAGTGGTCACTGATGCCAACGGGCGCGCGCTCTATTTTTCCCGCTCGCTGATCCCCCACGACCGCGATGGCTCCGGCCGCGTGCAGTATTTCAAGCACCTCGGCCTTTACGCCTACACCGCCGAGGCGCTCGACCGTTTCCGTAAGCTGCCGCCCTCGGGCCTCGAGCAAGTGGAGAAACTTGAGCAACTGCGATTCCTCGAGAATGGCATCTCCATCACCGTCGTCGAAACGACGCGCGACACCATCGGGGTTGATACGGAGGAGGACCTCAGGAAAGTCGAGCAACACTTCCGTCGCGCGGGCATCAATGCGCCCAGGACCTAAATTCACCTAAGATTTCGGCTATCCGGCTCACCCCTACTTTTCCCCAATCAAGTACCGGCAACCACGCGGTCCCATCTTCGCGGAGTGGATCGTGTGGGCAGGCACATCGAAGCGCTCGCCGGGTTTGTAGGTTTTCGTGCCACCGTCGCAGGTAATTGTCATCTCACCGTGGATAATGACATGCGCGGTCTCGGTGGGGTGCGTGTGGTCGGGGTAGAAAACGCCCGGGCCGTC
>CAZTHM010000243.1:0-6153 GCA_964613505.1 uncultured Acidobacteriota bacterium
TCATGCCGAACTCGCCCAGGCCTCCGAGCGGGATGGCGCGTAACTTACCGGTGGGGTTGGGAATAGCAGGACCTCCTCAGTGACCCTCCATCCTAACACACGTCGCAGGGAGGCGCGGAGGCGCCGGTGGGTTGATAGTACTCATTTTGGTTTTGTAGCGCCGGGCGGAACCTGTCCCGATGGAATCGGGAGCCCGGCACAGCCACAAAATGCCCCGACAGGTCGGGGCGCTACGCCAAACTGAGTCACTACTGCGGGTTCGGCCGGCGTCCAGCGTGCTTGAAAGTGACCTAAACCGTACCGAATTCGACACGAATTGCCGGCTAGTTGACCGTTTTGTGCTCAACTAGCCCCCCTTTTTGACCCTCCCAAAGCTGCTAGGTGCTTTGCCTGCTAGAACATACCAGCTTAAGGGGGCAAAAAACAATCTTTTAGCCTTCCTCCCTCCCTTCGCTTTCCGGGGCGCGATCTTCTTCCGTCGCCTCGGGCGCGAGCGCTACGGTCTCCGCGGCCGCCGAGTCCACCTGGGAATGAGCGAGCCCGGCGCGGCGGGATTTTTGCATTTCGGCCAGCAGCCGGATCTTGCGTTCGATCTGGCGGTCTATAGATGCCTCCTCGCGATTCAATTGCTGCAAGTCGTTTCCGGCCGCCAGGGAGGATTCACGCAGCAGGGGAGTGATGTCCTTCTCCTGCCGGGCGAAGCATCGGTACTCGCGCATTACCGCGTAGCTCTCCTGCGTGATGCCGATGCGAAGCGCCGCCATCGCCTGCTCGGTGTAGGCACTGACCGAGTCGGGCCGGTTCAGGTCCGCCACCAGGCTTTGCAACGCGGCGCCGCGGCTGGTCGGCTTGTCGCCGTAGAGAGTCCGGAGCAGGCCGGGCACGTGGGTAGCGTAGTCGCCTTTTTCGATTTCCTCTTCGACATGCTCCAGAAGGTTGACCACCTCGACGTAGTTAGCCTCCGACTCGGGAGCGGAACGCAAGCCGTGGAGGCGAAGCGCTTCGGGGTCGAATGTCAGGGCGCGGTTTTGCTCGATGTCCCGGCGCAGCTCGGCGCGCTCCACTTGTTCGCGCTGCCAGGCGAGCCTTCCCGTGCGCGCCCGCTCGCAGCGCCAGCGCTGCCAGCGCAGCGCCGCCAGGTCTTCCACCAGCATCATCTCCGAAGGTGTGTCCGGTTGGTGGGAGGCGACGAGCTCGACGAGCAGAAGCTTAAAGCGGTGCGGGTTCTCGCCCAGGGCGCGCATGCTGCGGCGCAGCGAAAGGCCGGGCCCGACCCGCTGGAAGAGGCTGAGGGCCACGCGCTGCATGCCCTCGGGCGTGCGCGGGCCGGTGGATTTCTGCGCGTTCTGGCGGCGGGCAGCGAGCGATTCGGGGGTGAGGGATTGATGAACGAGCGACATAAGACCTCCAAGAGCGGGAAAATCGCCGCGCCGTGTCCCTCCCGTCAAGGAAGGGGCGGCGCGGCGGGCTCGGGGCCGGTTGCCGACGGGCAACGGTCCTAGCTTTAGCCTAAGAGTGTATTATAACACAGCTAGGCTCATTTGTCAAGTGAAAAGTAGGCTCGATACATGGTTTATATCGGACGTTTTGTCGGAGAGTGAAACCCTAGCCTCGCCTAGTACCGTTCCAACTTATTACCCCTACTCACCCTCACTCATCCGGGTGCGCTAAGCAGCCGGCACGTTCGAGCGATCATTAGCTCCAACAAGTTGGAACGGGACTAGTTCCTATCCCCCGCGCCGTGCGAGGCCCCGCAGACTTTGCAGGGCGTAGGCGGCTCGGCGTTGTCGACGCGGTGCTTAACGGGCGGCAGCGTCTTCAGGTAGGCGAACATGGCCTTCAAGTCTTCCTCGTGAGAATCCATGAAATCCCACCAGGGCATGATCCTGCTGAGCGGCCGCGCCTTGACGTAGCCGGTGTGCATCACCTGTAGGAAAAGCTGTTCATCGTAGTAGGGGATGCCGGAGGGGTCGGGAGTGATATTGGCGGCGGCCACACGTCCCCAGGGACCGGTCAGAATGAAGCCTCCCGCGTAGTCCAGGCCCGGGAGGGGTTGCCCGCGGCGCTGCGGCGTGTGGCAGTCGGAGCAGCCTGCGACGTTCACCAGGAATTCGCCGCGCTTGACGGGCGTGGAAAGGTCGGGTGGCGTGACCGGCGCGGTGAGCGGCTCGGGGATGGCGCGAATCAGGTATTTGACCGGGAAGATGATTTCGGTCTTGGGCAGCGGGTTCCTCACCGGCGGGAGCGTGCGAATGTAAGCGACCAGAGACGCTATCTCTTCATCCGGCAGGGCGCGGAAGTGCGGGTAGGGCATCGTGGGGAAGAGGGCGCGGCCGTCATGGCCGATGCCTTCGCGGATGGCGCGCGCGAACTGGTCGTCGGTCCAGGTGCCCGAACCGGTCTCAGGATCGGGTGTCAGGTTCGGCGCCACAATGCGCCCGGGCAATTCTTCGATGGGCATTATCGTGCCGGCTCCCAACATGCCGGGCAGGACGGTGGGCTCATGCTTCGTCCAGTCGTGCGGCGAATGGCATCCCGTGCAGTTCTTGAAGAGATACTGGCCGCGCGCCAGGCGCTGGGGTGTGCTCTCAAACTTGCGGTCGGTGAGCGGCCGAGCCTTGGGCCCAATGAACGGCCGCCAGCCGATGGTGAAGGTAATGGCCACGGCCAGAAGTAAGAGGATTCCAACCAGCACGATCCCGATGATCTTTCCTATGCGGCCCATCTGCGCACCTCCGCCTACGTTCGCGTTCCCTCTCGACCCAATACTCCGCTCGCCGGGAGTCTCGATATTTTAGCACGGGTCTTTCGAGACCGGATGGGTAGCTGGGAAGCGGGTGGTGTCCTATGCCCCCGACCCCGCAGGGGACGCAGCTGATTGCCCCCGTCCCCGCAGGGGACGAACATGAATAGCCGTGGGCGAAAGCCCACGGAAACGGACCCCCCCCAACGCATTCCCGACCCCGAAGGGGTCGAATCTGAATAGCCGTGGGCGCCAGCCCACGGAGAACGGGGCGCCATACAGAGTCCCCCAATCCCGAAAGGGATTGAATGTCAGCGCGACAGATGGCAAAGTCGAGGGGTCACGCGTCATGTCCACATTCACGCAAATCTACTATCACATCGTGTTTTCGACCAAGAACCGCGAACCCGCCCTCAAAGCGGAGGGACGCGAGGAACTGTTCCGATACATCTGGGGCATCCTCAAGAACAAACAGTGCCACCTTTATCGCATTAACAGAGCCCGAGACCATCTCCATTTGCTGACCAGCCCGCACCCAACGGTGTCGCTGGCGGACTTGGTCAAGGACATCAAATTGGCGTCGTCCGCCTGGATCAAGGAGACTGGGACTTTTCTCAATTTCACGCACTGGCAGGATGGGTACGGCGCGTTTACCCATTCCCCCGCCGAGAAGGACCGAATCATTGAATACATCAAGGGACAGGAAGAGCATCATGAGAAGGTTTTGTTTCATGAAGAATTGCGCAAATTGTTAGTCGAGGCAGGCGTGGAATTTGACGAGCGATATATGATGTGAAGTGTTCGACCCCTTCGGGGTCGGGGAAGGATTGCGCCAATTCTCATCCGTGGGCTTGCGCACGGCTACCCAGATTCAACCCCTTCGGGGTTGGCAGGAGAACTTGGTTACGCGCCATTCCGTGGGCTTGCGCCCACGGCTACCCATATTCAACCCCTTCCGGGTTGGAGCCCACGGCTATTCTTATTCAACCCCTTCGGGGTCAGACAGGTGCCCCCACAGTTCCGCCAGTTGCTCGACGGGCATTGCTTCGGCGCGGGTTGACGGCCGTATCCGCAGATTCGTGAGGCCGGCCATCACTTTTTCGCGCCCGTATTCTCGCGCCAGGTTGTTCAACAGATTTTTCCTCTTTTGCGCAAAGCACGACTTCACGAAATCGAGAAAGCGCTCGCGCTCTGGCGCCGACCAGGCGGGGAATCTCGGGCGCATGGTGAAACCGACAAGCGCGGACTGAACTTTGGGCGGCGGAGAAAATGCGCCGGGAGGGACGTTCAAAACGATTCGTGCCTCGGCGTGAAGTTGCGCGAGAACCGTAAGATAGCCGTAATCGCGCGAGCCAGGCTTGGCCGTCAGGCGTTCCGCCACTTCGCGCTGCACCAGGAGCGCCATGCCGCGAATCGAGGCGGCTTGTTCAAAAAGGTGATGAAGGATGGGCGAGGTGATGTAGTAGGGCAGGTTGCCGAAGACCACACACCTCTCGAATCCGTTCTGCCGCGAGAGAGCGGAGAGGTCGGCGGCGAGAATGTCGCCGCGAAGGATTTCGATCTTTGCGTTGTCTTGCAGTTTTTCTGCAAGCTGCTTGGCCAGCGTCACGTCCAGCTCGACGGCGATAACCCGCCGCGCGCGTGCGGCGAGCAGTTCCGTCATCGCTCCGCGTCCGGCACCAATCTCGAGAACCAGGTCGTCCGCGCCAAGGGGGAGCGACTCGACAATCCGCTGGCGATAGTTTTCGCTGGTCAGAAAATGCTGGCCGAGTTTGGGCCGGCGAGTGCGCGCCACGCCGCGATTGTATCGCAACCACGCGCGCGGACAACGCTCGCCGGCCATTTTTTGACCCCTTTCTGCCTGCTCTGGTTCCTCCTGCGCGCATCGGCCGGTTGCGGTCCGAGCGACAAGAAGTTCACATCGCATTCGAATAAATCCTTCCTTCTTGACTTTGCCGGAGGCATCCTCTAACGTAATTTGTTCTTCGATCTTGCTGCCCCAACTGGAGTGTCATCGTGCGAATAACCTTTGCAGCCTCTGAAGGTGTGCCTTTTTCGAAGACGGGCGGGCTGGCGGACGTGGTCGGCGCTCTGCCGCAATCCCTGGCGGCGAGCGGGCACGAAGTTCAGGTTCTCCTGCCGCGCTACCGCATGACCAAGCCCGGCAAGCCGCTGCCCGGCGCCAAGAGCCTGACCTTGCCGCTCGCCTCCGGCTTCAAATACGCTGCCATCCAGGATGGCGGCGAGTCGGGTGGGGTTCGCACCTTCCTCGTGGACCTGCCGGAGTATTTCGACCGCGACGGCCTCTATCAGGACAAAGGCCAGGACTGGCCCGACAACCATCTGCGCTACGCGTCGTTTTCGTTGGCGTGCCTGGAATTCCTCAAGCGTTCGGAGAATCCCCCCGACATTCTCCATTGTCACGACTGGCAGAGCGCGCTCGTCCCCATCTACCTTCGCAACCTCTACCAGGACGACGCGTATTTCCAGAAAACCGCGGTGATGTTCACGATCCACAATCTCGGTTACCAGGGGCATTTCCCGCCGCACATCCTCCCGCAGATCGGACTGCACGCGGGACTGTTTACGGTCGACGGTCTTGAGTTTTATGGAAAAGTTAACCTTCTTAAGGGAGGCATTATCTTTTCGGATTTTATCACAACGGTGAGCAGCAAGTACGCCGAGGAGATTCAGACTCCCGAGTTCGGCTATGGCCTGGAAGGCGTCTTGAAGAGCCGCAGCGACCGCTTGCAGGGCATCTTGAACGGCGTGGACTACGACCAGTGGAGCCCCTCGACCGACAAGCTGATTCCCGCCAACTTCTCCCCCGAGGATTTGAAAGGGAAAGACGCCTGCAAGAAGGGGCTGCTCGAAAAGATGGGCGCGGCCGAGGCCGTGCTGACGCGTCCGGTCATCGGGATTGTTTCGCGCTTCGCGGCCCAGAAGGGTTTCGACCTGATTGCCGGCGTCGCCGAAGAATTGATGGCGATGGACCTTTACATCGTGGCGCTGGGAACCGGCGAGCCGTTGTATGAGGAGCTATTCAGAAAACTGGCGGCGAAGTATCCCGACAAGTTTCTGGTTAAGGTAGCTTACGACAACACGGTCGCCCACCAGATCGAGGCGGGCGCTGACATGTTCCTGATGCCTTCGCGTTACGAACCCTGCGGGCTGAACCAGATTTACAGTTTGAAATATGGCACGGTGCCGGTCGTGCGCGCCACGGGCGGGCTCGACGATACGATTGAATCCTTCGATGGCAAAAAGGGAACGGGATTCAAGTTCAGTGACACCACGCCGGAAGCGCTCCTGGCGGTCATTCGGCAGGCGGTCGAGTGCTTCCGTCAGCCCAAAGCCTGGCGGCAGGTGATGCTCAACGGCATGAAGAAGGATTTCTCCTGGGCCAACTC
>CAZTHM010000244.1:0-4413 GCA_964613505.1 uncultured Acidobacteriota bacterium
CCAAGTTGTAAGCCAACAGGCTCAATGCCAGCCGGACTTGGTTCGAGCGGAACCGGATGGCTACGACGCGTCCCTCCGAAGAGGATATGACAGGAGCGGAGCGCTACCTGATTGGTAATCGGACCATCGAGCTCCAGGCCGGCGACGAAGTGGCGCGCGACTTGGCGAGCCTCTGGATCTTTGGCCTGCCCTGGGAAGAATTGGGGCGCGAGAGCGAGCGGATTCAGAAAGTCACGGCTCAGGATATCGAGGCCGTGGGGAAGAAGTACTTCACCGCCGCGCGTCAAGCCGTCGTGGCGGTTGGGGAAGAGAAAGTCGTCAAGGGAGAGCTGACGCCGTTCGGGATTGACGTCCAGCCCGTGCCGTAGCGGGTCCGCCAGTCCCTCTCAGAGCGGCACCGGCGCTACAGATTTCAAAGCCGGACCGACGATCCTCCCTGCGATTGCGGTAGCAAGGCCTGCAAGCCGATTACAGATCTTCGACGCGAAGCCTAACGTCGGCGTTCTTCCAGGCGGATTCAAACTGACGGCGAACGAGGTCGGCGGCGACGGGTTTCTTCTGAGCCTTCAAGCTCTCCATCAGGCCGAAGAGGGAACGCGGGTTGCGAGGATTCTTCTCGAGGTCTTCGCGGAAGACCTTCTCTGCCTCGGCATTCTGCCCATCGCGCAGCAGTTAGTGATTCGTCGCCGGTTGCGGTGCGGCGGAGGGAGCAGGAACCGCTGCGGGCGTCGCCTCAGCTTCCAGGGGCATAATGATCCACGCGACCAGGTAGGCAATGACTCCCCAGCCCGCCACCAGCGCCATCATCAACCAAAGCAGCCTGACCAACGTGGGGTCCAGCTCCAGGTATTCTGCGAAACCCGCGCAGACGCCCGCGATTTTCTTGTCGCGCCGCGAGAGGGCCAGTTTCTTTTGCACCCTCACGGGCGTGAACATCGCGGCGCCGCAATGGCAGCAGAAATTGACTTTCTGGGGATACTCTCTTCCACACTCTGGGCAGAACATGGCTCCACCTCCGAAAAACTCGCTTCTGCAATCTACTACGAAAATGGCAACAAGAAAGTTCCAGGGCGCGCCGGAGGGTTGCCCTTAGCCTGGCAAACGTCCGGCTGATCCTCGTCCCGGTCACCCTCCTCGTTAAAAAGCTGTGACAGGACCGAGAATTGGGGATAAGCCCTCTGGAACTATTTGCGAAAATACGGTAGGCTTCCAAGCATAAGGAGACATCTTATGAAGGGGAAACCCGAGGTAATCGAAATACTGTCCAAAATGCTGAAGGAAGAGCTGGGCGCGCTGAACCAGTATATGCTGCACGCCGAGATGCAGAATAACTGGGGTTACAAGCGCCTCTACGCTTCGACCAAGAAGCAGGCCATCGGCGAGATGAAACACGCCGAGGAGTTGATCGAGAGAATCCTGTTTCTGGAGGGAATGCCGAATCTCGCGGAATTGCCGAAGCTGAATATCGGCAAAGACGTGAAGCAGCAGTTGACCAATGATCTGGCGCTCGAAAAGGGCGCCGTCGCGGAGTATAACGCCGCCGTCGCCGCGGCGCGCAAGGCCGGCGATAACGGCTCCGCCGACCTGCTCGACAAGCTTCTCCACGACGAGGAAGAGCACGTCGACCAGCTCGAGACCCAGCTCAGCCTTATCGACCAACTCGGCCTCGAGAATTACCTCGCGCAACAGCTTAAAGAGTAATTCCGGTCTGGTGGATTCAGTGCCAACCTCTTCAGGGCGGGGAGATCATCCCGCCATATCATTCGTTTCTGCCGGGCACGAGCTTCGCCCCGCTGCCGCCCGCGGCGAGCGATTCACTTTGCAGCTTGCTGAGTGTGACCGCACTTCTGGAGGATGGCACGACGGGTGCGGCTGAGGTGTCCTGCTTTCCTCTTCGCGCCACAACTCCGGCCCGCATCAGTTTGGACTGCTGGGGTGTAAAGAGTAGTTGGCCCCGGCCGGCTCGCCTCAAGTCTTCTCGACTCCACTCGGCTTTCATGATCCCAATAAGGGAATGGGTGTTTGAGTTTGACAGTAAGTGACCAATTTCGTGCGTCATCGCCAGTGACAGAATTTGGAACACCTCCAGACCCTGTCGTCTGGCCACGTACTCGACAGCCTGATAGTAAATGCTTGCGTAAACTCCTCGCTCGCCGTTCCCGGCGATCATGGATGTGCCGAGCACAGGGTCCGGTGACTCGCGGCGCGAGTCACTCGACAGGGGCAGGACCCTCAAGACGAGATCCTCGGAGCTGAGGGGCTCGTTGCATTCAGCATGGGCCTGAACCGCACTGGGGCGCGGCACACAATCTATCCATCGCGTTGCCAGTCTTAACTCGTGGAGGATCTCCGATGCATTCATTTCCGCCATGTTCAGAGTTTCCGCTGGCACGCCGGCAAAGTTGTAAACACGAAGGCCGATTCCCACTTCGGGATCCGCCCCGACACTCGGTTGGGCCTTGGAGAGCACAAGGAAACCAACCATGCCGATCGTGCGGCCAATCCTCCAGGCCCAATCTGTCCAGCTCATGGCGCTCACCTCCATCCCGCAGCGCGGGGAGATGCGCCGACTTTTGGTCAGGTCTTCAGGGTGGTCCATGGCCCCCGCATGACCTATGCGAGGCTTCTGGGTGGCCAGCTAAGGCGAAGGAAGATCAGGAGTTAGGAGACGGCGTGACCCTATGCTGTTTGACTGGCCTGAACCTGAGTGCTAGACTCGCAGGCAATTCAGGCCGCCTGCGATGGAAACTACTGACTCTCGCTTTCGGATTGTCCGTTTCGGGGTCTTTGACGTCGATCTTCAGACCGGTGAGGTGTACCGCTCCGGGATGAAGGTTAGGTTGCAGGACCAGCCGTTCCAAGTTCTGGCCATGTTGCTGGAGCGGTCGGGAGAACTCGTCACCCGTGAGGAAATCAAGAAGAAGCTTTGGGACTCCAATACCTTCGTGGATTTCGACCTGTCACTCAACGCCGCCGTCAAGAAACTCCGCCAGGCACTGAACGACGACGCTGAAACACCTCGCTACATCGAGACCCTGCCGCGTCGAGGGTATCGCTTCGTCGCATCTGTAACGCCGGTATCCCCACCGGCGGTGGACGTAGGGGCGGGTCTTGTGCCCGCCCAAGGGTGCCCACAAGGCGTGCCCCTACGGAACCGTGTGCTGGTTGTGGCGGGGGCGCTGGTGGCCATCGCGGCCGCGCTCATCGCCCTCAACGTCGCCGGCCTGCGGGACCGGATTGTTTCATCCGCAGGGGCACGCCATGGCGTGGCCCTACCCAAAATCGAATCCATCGCCGTGCTGCCGCTCGAAAACCTCTCCCGCGACCCCGAGCAGGAATACTTCGCCGACGGCATGACGGACGCGCTGATCACCGACCTCGGCAAGATCAGCGCGCTGCGCGTGATCTCGCGGCAGTCGATGATGCGCTACAAAGGCTCGAAGAAGCCTTTGCCGGAAATCGCGAAAGAACTCAACGTTGATGCCATCGTCGAAGGGACCGTGCAACGTTCCGGCGACCGCGTGCGCATCACTGCCAATTTGCTTCACGCCTCCACTGATCGCCACCTCTGGGCGGAGAGCTACGAGCGCGACCTGCGCGACGTGCTGGTTTTGCAGGGTGACGTCGCGCGCGCCATTGCCGAAGAGGTCCAAGTCAAGCTGAGCCCCCAGCAGCGGGTTTTCCTGGTGCCGGCCCGTGCAGTGAACCCCCAAGCCCTTGAGGCCTATCTAAAAGGCAATTATTTTTGGGAAAGCTGGAGGTATGGGGGATCGGAGAAAGGGATAGCTTATTACCGGCAGGCGATTGCTATCGACCCGAGCTACGCACCTCCGTATGCCGGATTGGCCCGCGCCTACTACGATCTAGGCCACGAGGGTCGCCTGGATCCCGCGGCGGCCTACACTGAGGCCAAGGCCGCAGCGGTCAAGGCGGTGCAACTTGACGAGACCCTTGACGAAGCGCACGCCCAACTGGGCAGGATTAAGTTAATGTACGAGTGGGACTGGGTGGGATCGGATAGAGAGATAAAGCGTGCCCTTGAACTTAATCCGAATAGCTGGTGGGCCGCATGGTCGCATGCAGAGTACTTGATGTTCGTGGGAAGGTTTGATGAAGCTGCGGTCGAGGCCAGGCGGGCCTACGCACTCAACCCCGTGTACAGCGTCGGCTGGATCTTCTTGAATACGCGGCACTTCGATGAGGGAATCGCGAACCTCCGGCAAGTGATTTCGATGGGTGTAGATACTCCCTTGTATCACTATTTGCTCGCCTTCCATTACGCAGCGCAAGGGGCTTGCGGGCAAGCCCTGGTCGAGGCGGAGAAATCCAACTTGCGGGCGGCGTGTGGGTGGGTCTATGCGGTCTGCGGCAGGCCAAGGCTGGCGTTGAAGGTCGTAGAGGAATTGGAGAGTC
>CAZTHM010000244.1:4456-6149 GCA_964613505.1 uncultured Acidobacteriota bacterium
AAAGACAAGGCATTCGAGTGGCTGGAAAAAGGATACAAGACACGGGCCACTTGGATGGTTCATCTCAAATCGGACATCGAACTCGACCCCATACGTTCCGACCCGCGCTTTCAGGACCTCGTGCGCCGGATGAGTTTTCCCCCGGAGAACAAATAGGGTGTTGCCAGCGGTCAGTCAGCGCATGTGACAGGAAGGCGCATGCGCACACGGCCCGGCAGCAGCACCAGATCTGCCCCAATCCCCGGCCGCTAATCCCGAACCCCTAACCCTTGATGACCCCAATGGGCTTCAGGCGCGCCAGGCGTTTGGAGAGCCCGGCGTGGTGGACGACGTCGCGCGACATTCGTCGATTCTCTTCATACCGAGCCGGGAGGGATGCGCCGAATTCCAGGAATCTGGTCAAAGTCGGGATCAACGCTCGCCACTGTATCCAACCCATTGCGCAGCATGGTCGCGGCGTGCACGGCGTCCCGCACGGAAAGTCGCAGGTGTTTCTCGAGCAGGCGGAGCGCCTCGTTCATATCCTCCCGGGTCACCGGGAGCAAATCGGGAAAGAGAGATTCAATGTGGCGAGCCAGTGCCAGAGCCTCCTTTCGCCTGCCCCGGCGCGTCAGAACATATAGAATCTCCTGCACCACTTCGGTGTTGATCGTGGCTTCGAGTGATCCGTCCGCCACGCGTCGCAGGAGCCGGGCGCAGGCGTCGCGCTCGGGATGGGCTCGGCCGGCCGCGTACAGGAAAATGTTCGTATCAAGGAAGACGCGCATGGCCATCCTCGATTTCTCTCCGAGCCCGGCTCCAGCTCACGGCCGGAAGGTTCATCCGCAGAATCGCTTCCACGATGGGCTCCGGGTCGGATTTTTGCGCCTTCAGGTATCTCTCCCGCACCGCCGTCCGGATGAGCTCACCGACAGAAGTCTTCTTGCGGCGTGCCAGCTCCCTGAGCCGGCGATGCTCCCCGGGATCCATCAGGACCTGAGTCCGTCGTGTAGCTCTCATGAGTGCCTGCCTCCTTTGTGCACATGTGCATGTGTATGAGCATACCGCTTGGCCGCCCCTGATTCAAGGGGCTCCTCAAAACCCGGGACCCGGGGCGCGAGTCCCGAGTGCTTAGCCTTTGATCACACCGATGGGCTTCAATCGGGCGACGCGCTTCGAGAGCCCGGCGTTGTGGACGACGTTAATCACCGCGTCCACGTCCTTGTAAGCCTCGGGGATTTCCTCGCTGATGCCGTCGCGCGTTTCGGCGCGCACGAAGATGCCGCGCTCTTCCAGCTTTTCGCGGGCATTCTGCGCGTGGGCTGACTTCCTCGCCGCGGTGCGGCTCATCACGCGGCCCGCGCCGTGGCAGGTGGTCCCGAAGGTCTCCTGCATCGCGCCTTCGCTCCCCACCAGAACATAAGATGACGTTCCCATCGATCCCGGAATCAGCACCGGCTGCCCGACATGCTTGTAAACGTCTGGCACTTCCGGCCGCCCTGCCGGGAAAGCGCGCGTCGCGCCCTTGCGGTGGACCATCACCTGCATCTCGTGGCCGTCGACGGTGTGCCGTTCGAGCTTGGCGATGTTGTGGCAGACGTCGTAGACGACGCGCAGCTCTTCCTTCTCGCCGAAGATGCGCTTGAACGCCCCGCGCGTGAAGTGCGTGATGCCCTGGCGATTGGCCCAGGCGAAATTCGCCGCGGCGCGCATC
>CAZTHM010000245.1:0-6148 GCA_964613505.1 uncultured Acidobacteriota bacterium
AGGAGACGAGCATGAAACACAAACGCACCAAGATTTTCTCCGGAACTCCCTGGGAGCCGAAAGTCGGCTACGCCCGCGCCGTCCAGGTGGGCGAGACTATTCACGTTTCCGGCACGACGGGCACCGACCCATCGGGCAAGGTCCTGGCCCCCGGCGACGTCTACGCCCAGAGCGTCCAGACCATCCGCAACATCGAGAACGCCCTGAAGCGCCTCGGGCTCGGCCTCGAGCACGTGGTGCGCACCCGCATCTACCTGACCCAGATCGACCGCTGGGAGGAAGCCGCCCGCGCCCACGCCGAATTTTTCGGCGAAATCCATCCCGCCACGAGCCTGATTGGCGTCGCGCGCCTGGTCGACCCGGAGATGCTCGTCGAAATCGAAGCGGAGGCGGTGTCGTAACCTGCCGCCTCACTCCGCGCCCTAGAGACTCCCCGATCGGGCAGGGGGCGCTAACCTCATGAAACTGAGCCACTAAGCGATGTCTTGAGGATTCTAGCACTCAACTTGGTTACTTCCAATAGTTTAACGGCTTTATCACATCGTGACAAAACTGTTCACTGATTCTAAAGGACCTAATGGCTTCGGTTTTTCAAAATGCATGGACCTGCCCTGAATCGCCCCTCCTCCGGTCCCCTATCCTTGGGACCCCTTTTCCACCTCCCCTCGCCTCGATCCGTAGCCTGCCAGTACTCTCACTGGAATAGGCTATCACACTTCCTCGGAAAAGTCAAGAGACAAAAGGTCGGCCCCGAAATGAGGGGGATTTCGCCCTGTCTGGCGCCGGTCGGGCGGATTGGTATCGGCGTTTCATCGCCCAAAAAAAACTCAACCCGTGTAATCCCCAGTGGCCGGGATTCGTCTATACCAGTGTGGACGCAGAAGAGATTGCCGGCAGCGCCTTGACACCTTACACGGACCTGGCTTCCGCGGCGCGCCGTATCGAGAGCATCAGCGCGGAAGAGTTTGACGGAATCGTGCTCGCGAACCAGCAGCGCGTCTTCCGCGTGCTCTACTCGCTGGTGCGGGACCGCGACACGGCCGACACGCTGACGCAGGAATGTTTCCTGCGCGCCTATCAGAAGCGGCAGACCTTCCGGGGCGATGCCAGCGTGGCGACGTGGTTGGTCCGGATCGCCACCAACCTGGCGCGCGACCATGCCCGGAATCGGCGCCTGGCCTTCTGGCGCAAGCTGTTCGCTGACGGTCACGATGAGCGGGGCGAGCGGCAGCCGCTGGAAATCCAGGACCCCGCTGCTTCGCCGGAGCGAGCCCTGCTGGCGCGGGAACAACTGAAATCCGTCTGGGCCGTCATGGAGCAGCTCCCCCGGCAGCAACGCATGGTGTTCTCATTGCGCTTCGCGGGGGAGATGAGCTTGCGGGAAATCGCCGACGTGATGGATTTGGAGATTGCCACCGTGAAGGCGCATTTGTTCCGCGCCGTCGCCGCGGTCAAGAGCCGAGTCCGGGAAGGGGAGCCATCATGAGCACCCATTTGAGCGACGAACAACTGGCCGCCTCGGCTCTGGGCGAATCCGACCGCGTCGCGGCGCTGCATCTCGAGGAATGCTCCCGGTGCCGAGTGGAGATCGAATCGTTGCACGGCTCAATTGGGTCGTGGGTTGAGGACGTTCGAGGGGCCTCGGGCGCGTCGGAAGTCTTTTGGCGCCGGCACCGTGAAGCCATCGCCGCGCGCCTCGTGCCGCGCCCCTGGCTGCCCTGGAAAAACTGGGCCTGGGCCGCCGCGACCCTCACACTGGTCGTGCTTGCGGCCGTCTTCTACAGGCAGCCTGCTCCCGTTGCTACCCAGATCAAGCCGCTGGTGGATGACAACGCGCTGCTGCTCAGCGTCAACACCTCGTTGGCCAGCGATGTCCCGCAGGCCTTCGAGCCCGTGACTTTGCTGACTCAGGAAATCGACCGGGAGGAAGAGACCCCCCCGGAAAATCAGGAGACTACTTATGAAAACGGTTCTTAGTTTGTTGGGAATGCTGATGCTTTTCGCAATGCCGATGCGGGCTCAGGACGATCCCCCGGATCGTCCCCAGTCCGGCTCCGGCGTAGCGGAAGCCGTGCCTGCGGGGCCGCCGGGCTCGCCGGGCGATTTTCGCGGCGCGCGAGGGATGCGTCGCATGGGACACGGGCCAATGCACGGCGGAAGGGGCTTCGGCGCCTGGTGGAAGAATTCCGAAACGGTCGCCAAGCTGCAATTGTCCGACGACCAGGTCAAGAAAATCGGGGCGGCGTTCCACAACCATCGCCTGAAGCTCGTTGACTTGCGCGCCGACCTCGAGAAGCAGGAGCTGCAATTGCGCCCCTTGCTCGATGCCGACCAGCCGGACGAGCAGAAGGTGGCGGCGCAAATCGATCAGATCACTATGGCCCGCGGGCGTCTGGAAAAAGAGAACGCCCTGATGATGCTCGGCATCCGCCGCGTCCTCACTGTGGATCAGTGGAAGAAATTGCAGGCGATGAGAGATGAACGCCGGCCCGGACTGGGCCGCGATCGCAGGGGTTTCGGTCCGGACCGAGAGGGTCGTCCCGGCAAGGGTTTCGGTCCTCCGTCCTAGTGCCGTTCCAACTTATCGAGCCTATCTTCGACTCGGATGTTCTGTTGAGCTACAAAGTTGGAACGGCACTAGCCGTCGGGTACTTCACTCGGTGGGGCAGAGTGGGCCACCTCGGACGCGCGGTTCGCGCTTCCGAGGTGGCCATTTTTCTTGGGGTGCCAGCCGACAAAACGTTCTTCTCAGCGAGTGGAGGAAGCGCTGAATCTTTGAATATGATTCAAATGTAGAAATCCTTCTCCCGCTCAGAGCGGGATCAGGATATCGACCCACCCACATTTGCAGCGAGCTTCTGGCACAGCGAATCAGCGATTAGAAAACCTCGGGCGGACGCGGACCGGACGTTTGGGGAGGGGCTGGAGCAGAGCCGGAATACGTGGGAAAAGCGCGGCGGCTTTCTGGACTTGGGGATCGTTGCGAGTTTCGACCTCATCGCCGTAAGCCAGGCCAAAGACGAGGTTGAAGAGTTCGACTTTGATTCGGAGCTTCAGGTAATCCTTATCGGCGGCCCAGTATTCATCCGGCGTGCGAACACGTTGCCGGCCGAGAAAAGCGCGGAAATCCTCGAGCACTCTCGCGTCCGGCTCGAAGGCTTGGCTGACCTTGCCATGCAGCATGAGGTAATCGGAGGCGAAGCTCGTGAAAATTCCCCGCTGTTCGAGGAACGAGACCCACGGGTCGCGCACCGGCGCGGGCACCGCGACGTCCGGCTTAATGCCTCCACCCGGCGCGACCGGCCGGCCGTTATCAGTATGGAAAGACGATCTCGGGTTATCCGAAAGTCCTGAATCGGGAACCGCGAGCGCCGTCCCGGGCAGCGGGCGCTGAATCGAGCGGCCGCTGGGTGTGAAATACTGCGCCGTCGTCAGCGCCAAGCCGGTGTTCTCGCTGAGCGCGACAACGGATTCCACGACGCCCTTGCCGTAGGACGGCTCTCCCGCCACCACGGCGCGATCGTGCTCCTGCAGCGCGGCAACGAAAACTTCGGCGGCGCTGGCGGTATTGCCGTTGACGAGGAGAATCAGGGGGAAATCATAGCGGGCCGGAGCGGCAAAGGTCAGATGGCTTTTTGCCGGCACGGCGCGCCCACGCTGCGTGAGCACGGTCGAGTCGGGTTTGAGAAACAAGCTTGCCAGGGCCACCGCCGCGTCGAGCACGCCGCCATGATTGTCGCGCAGGTCGAGCAGCGCGCCCTTGAGGGCCGCTCCGCCGAGTTTCACAATCGCGTCGTTGACCTCTTGCGGAGTTTTCTGATCGAAGCCCGAAATATGCAGGAAAGCCACGCCGGGTTTGAGCAGAAAAGCGCGGTCCACCGTCGGCATGGCGACCTCGGCGGGGTGCAGCTCGAAGTCCTCCGCCACAACCTTGCCGGGCCGGATCACTCCCAGGCGGGCGGTCTGCGTCCGCGCCCGCTGCAAGAGCTCGATCAGCGATCTCATGTCGAGCCGGTCGATGCGCGTGCCATTCACTTCCACAATTTCGTCGCCTGGACCTAATCCCGCGCGCCACGACGGCGAGCCCTGCGCCGTCTGCAAGACGAGGACTTTTCCCGGCGAGACGTAAAGGACCGACCCGAAGCCGCGAGACTTGCCCTGGGTGAATTGCTTGAGTTGCTCGAACTGGTCGGGATCGAAGAAGGACGAGAAAGGGTCGAGCGCGGAAAGCATGCCGCGAATCCCGCCGTCGAAGACCATGCGGTCGGGGTCAACGGGGTCCATGAAGTTCTGCTCGAGCACGCCGTAAACTTGCGTGAACTTCAGTGTCTCGCGGGTGACCTCGTCGGCAGGGACATCCTCTTGCGCGCGCAGGAGGGAAATAGCCAGCAAAACCGATCCGGCAAGCAGGGCAGCTCGAATAATGGGTTCCCGGACTAACAAGTGCTTTGAGTGATCCTCCTCGTTCAGTATAACCTACAGGGGATTGCGCTAAACAGTAACCACGGCCCCGCACTCAGCAGTCAGCCGTCAGCGCTCAGCAAGCCCGGAGGAGCCCACGCGCAAGGGCTGAAGGCTGATAGCTGACAGCTTTGTCCCAGTATCATGCGTTCCTCAATCGTTCGCGCTGACACTCGGGCAGCACACCGCGCCGCGACCCGCATCCAATCTCTTGATTGTGTTCCGAACTTCTGAGGCAATCGGGCCGTATGAGTTGATCGAGGACGATAGGCGAGCAAAGCGACAATTCGTCAGATCAATGCCATCGGACAGATTGCCAGGCGGCGTTGAAATGCTGATGCGCTCTCTTTTCAAAGGGATAGTGGCGGCTCCGAATTGGCGACGGAACTGCTCACAATGTCTGCGTGGGAGTGTAAGTGTGGAAAAATTCACCATGCTTTTGATTTAGGCTCGCACGATCCTCATAGGAGTTTGTGAGATGGAAAAAGAGCAAGACGTTACGCGACGCGACTTTCTGAAGACTGCCGCGGGGGTGGCAGCCGCAGCCGCGCTTCCGGGCATTGGCGCACCGGCTATTCTGGCGAATCCCGGAACGAGCGATGCGGTCCACTACGGCATGATTGGCACCGGCACCGAAGGCTGCACGCTGCTCAAATTCCTGGCGACGATTCCCGAGGGCCGCTGCCTGGCCACCTGCGACATCTATCCGCTCAATCTCAAGAAGGGCGTCGAGACCATCGGCTCGAATCCTCAGACCTACGAGGACTACCGTCAGCTTCTCGACCGGAAAGATCTTGACGCGATCCTGATCTGCACGCCGCTCAACCTGCACGCCCAGATGGTGATTGACGCGCTCGACGCCGGCAAACACGTCTTCGTCGAGAAGAGCATGTTCTTCAAAGAAGAAGAAAGCGCGCAGATTCGCCAGGCCGCGGCGGCGCATTCCAAGCAGGTGCTGCAAGTGGGCTTGCAGCGGCGCTCGAGCGTCCTCTACAACCTCGCCATGGAGATGGTCCGCAAAGGCGCGCTGGGCAAAATCATGTTCGTGCGCACCCAGTGGCACAGCAATCGCGATTGGCGGCGGCCTGTGCCCGACCCGAAGTTCGAGCGGCTCATCAACTGGCGGATGTACCGCGAGTATTCCGGCGGACTGATGGCAGAGCTGGCGTCGCACCAGATTGATGTGGCCAATTGGGCCTTCGAGGCGGAGCCGGTGTCGGTTGTGGCCACGGGCGGCATCGATTACTGGCAGGACGGGCGCGAGGTTTGCGACAACGTGCAGGCGATCTTCGAATATCCCGGCGGGCGGAAGCTGGTCTTCACCTCGGTCCTCTTTAACGCTCACCACGGCTTCGACGAGCAGATCATGGGCGACCAGGGCACACTGATCATCACCGTGGGCAAGGGGATGTACTTCCGCGAGAGCGTCGCCAAGGTTACGAAGGGCGCGCCGCAGGAAAGTTGGTGGGCGGGCGCGACGGTCAGCGAAGAGGCCGCGCAGAGGGGCATCCCGATTTTTCCTGAGCAAGCTGCTGCCGGCGAAGGCTTCCTGGACCGCGAAGCGAAATACGCCAAGCGCTGGCTGGCCTCGATGGGCATCTACGAATACGAGGAGCCGCACGATCCATGGTATAGCGAGATGGTGAACTTCTTCGCCAGCATCCGCGAAGGCAAGCCCATCGCCGCG
>CAZTHM010000246.1:0-6131 GCA_964613505.1 uncultured Acidobacteriota bacterium
TGCGCGCCTTGCGCCTTCAGCCAGGCGCACACGGCTCGAACGATCTCTTGCAGGTTTGCGATGCCGCGGCTTCCGACTGCGACGGCAATCTGCTTTCCCTGAAGCGATTCCGCCGGGAGCCTCAGCGCCGAGAGCGCCTGCGAGATTTCATTGTCCAGGTGGCTGAGCGCCGGGATGCTCGGCGCGGCCCGCTCGATGAGATGAAAGGCGCTGAGAGGAACATGTCCGTCCGTTGCCATGATGGTTAAACCTTTACTCCTCGCCAAACCGTTCGTCAAGCGCCGCCCAGTTGGG
This sequence comes from uncultured Acidobacteriota bacterium, assembly GCA_964613505.1. GTDB lineage: Bacteria > Acidobacteriota > Terriglobia > UBA7540 > UBA7540 > CAZTHM01. The sequence continues at coordinate 295 of CAZTHM010000246.1, forward strand.
CCGAGGCCATTCCGGCGCGGTGTTTTCGACTCGATGCCTTCAAGCGACGCGCAATTTGCGCAGTTCGGCCTCATCAACTTCGATGCCGAGGCCGACACCGTCCGGGACGGCAAGGTATCCGGCTTTCTGCTCGAGAGCAGGACGAATAACGCGATTCAGGATAGCGCGCTTGGAGTTGATGTCATATTCCTGGGCGCGCTCCTCGCGCGCGAAGCAAGCGGCGAAATGTAGGTTGGCGGCAGTTCCAATCGCGGGCTGCGTCTGGTGGGGAACCAGCATCCGGTTGTAAGTGCTCGCCAGAGCCGCGATGCGCAGGCCTTCGGTAATCCCCGCGCATTTCACCAAGTCGGGTTGAAGAATGTCGACGGTGGCCTGAGTGATGAGGTCGCGAAACTGCCAGCGTGTGTATTCCTGCTCGCCTGCCGCTACCGGAACGTCAAGCGCCGCGACCACCTGGGCGAGCCCGGCGTAATCGTACTGCGCGACGGGCTCTTCGTAATGAATGATGTTCATCTCGTCCTGGAATCGTCGCCCGAGGCGAATCGCCGTCGAAACTGAAAACCCGTTGTTGGCGTCGAAGCCTAACTCAGGCTTATCACCGATGGCCTTGCGCACTTCGCTCAGCACCGCCCAGTCGTGCGAAGGGTTCACATCGGTCCGGCGCGTGTTCCAATCCATGCGGATCTTTACCATCGTGTGGCCGGCCTCGACGGCGCGGGCCGCGCGGCGCGCCATCTCCGCGGGCGTGGCCTCCGCGCCCCCGCCGATGCTGGCGTAAACACGCACACGGTCGCGACGCCGCCCACCGAAAAGCTGCGAAAGGCTCTGGCCGGAGACTTTCCCGAAGATATCCCAGAGCGCGATGTCGATGCCCGCGATGGCCTCTGGCTGGACTCCCATAACGCCCAGCTTGTACGTGGGAAAATACATCTGGTCCCAGAGCCGCTCGCGGTCGATAGGATTCTTGCCCAGGACGAGAGGTTTGAGCGCTTCGTTGACCAGCGAGGCGATGGCGCGTACATTCATCGGGCTGCATTCGCCGTAGCCGGTAATGCCCTGGTCGGTGCGGATGATGATCCAAAGCGACTCGCAGTTGAGGATCCACGTTTCAACGTCCGTGATTTTCAGACGGGGCGCGCTGCCTGCGAAGAGCTCTCCCGCCCCGAGCCGAATCCCTGTGGCCGCGGCGGCGATTTGGAGAGGAAGTTTCAACAGGCGGCGACGCGAAGAAAACTCTGATGGGACATTGCGGTGGACCATGAGCGTTTCCCCAGTGAGCCAAATTGCCAATCGTGCGTCGGAAGGACACACTCCTTCTATCAGAGGCGCCCGGCGGTGGCAAGCCACTACTCTTGGAGTTCGGTTGCAGGCGTGAGGGAATATGTGTAGAGTCCTCCTGAGTTTCGGGGAATCGACACTTCAAGGTTGCAGGAGGGTGAGCCGTGGCCGTCGTGACGCAACTTTCCGTAATTATCGAAAACAAGCGCGGGGCGCTCGCTGAACTCTGTACGAAGCTCGCCGAAAAGGCGGTCAACATCGCGGGCCTGATGGCGCCCGACCAGCCGGGGTTGGCACCCGTCCGAGTGGTTGTGAACCATGCGGAGGCGGCGAAGAAAGTGTTTGACCAGCTCGGCCTCAAATACACCGAGGACCAGGTCATCGACGTGCGCGTTTCCGACAAGCCCGGGGCGCTCGGAAAAATAACCCGCAAACTCGCCGATCATGGCATCGACATCCGCTTTGCTTACGCAACGATTCTGAGGGGGGCGGGGCAAGCCAACATCATCCTGGGAGTTTCCGACGTCGCGGCGGCGGCGAAGATCGTCAAGTAGGTTCCCGCAGTTTCACTTTGCCGGCTTATTCACCGGGCTGATCCCCGTCGTGGGCCAGGCGAAATCCTTGAATTCCCCGGTGTAATCGAACCCGCCGGGTAGGATAGGTTTGAGGGGCGCGACGCCTATCCCGGATCGTCGAATCGCTCCCAGAACTTCCGCCTCGTGAATCCGCGAGGCGTCGTACTCCACCACCAAATCCTCTCCCTCGATGGACAAGTTTCGAATCCCATAGACACTCGCCAGGCGGCTGAGCCGCTCGAGTTCGTGTGCGGTAAGCGGTTTGGTGAGGTGATAACGCGTGTTGAGGAAAGTCATTTGTGAGAGTCTCTTTCTCCTGCAATGATAGCATGTTGGAGCTGCCAGGCGCCTGGTGAGCGAAACTCCGAATGGGTGTCCCGAATCCAATAGGGGGAAGGACGAAGCGCCAGGACACGAGAGCCGTCATGCTGAAATCCGAAGCATCGGGAAAAACCGCGACGCAGGAGACCGCGATCCTCGAACTGGGCGGCATGACCTGCTCGTCGTGCGCGGTACGGATCGAAAAGGCGCTCAAGCACCTTCCTGGCGTGACCAAGGCTGCGGTGAATCTAGCCACCGAGCAGGCGCGCGTTGAATTCGATCCTTTGCAGACGGGCCTGCAAGAACTCGTCCGTGCCGTCGAGGAAGAGGGGTATGAGGCGAAGGCGCGCTTGGTTGAAGTCGAGCGTGCGGTTTCCTCAAGCCCTGTCGCCTCCTCTCCGCAGCGAAGAATCAACCTCGACATTACCGGCATGCACTGCGCTTCTTGCGTGTCGAATATCGAGGAGGCGCTCAAGGCCGTGCCCGGTGTTCGCTCCGCGTCGGTGAACCTGGCGACGGAAAAAGCCGTAGTCGAGGTTGACGGCGGCCAGGCCAGCACGGAAGCGCTGGTTCGAGCCGTCGAGGCAGCGGGCTACGGTGCCACGCCAGCCGTCTCCAAACTTAGAGCGCGAGGTGAAGCGGAAGAGCGAGACCGCAAGCGCCAAACCGAGGACCGGATTCTGCGACGGGACTTGTGGCTGGCAGTCATCCTCAGCATTCCCGTCGCCGCCATCAGCATGTTGATGGTGCGATTCGCTTATGTGAACCAGATCCTTCTGGTGCTCACGCTGCCCGTCTGGGCGTACACAGGGCGGCGTTTCCACCTCAATGCTCTCCGTCTGGCGCGCCACGGTTCCGCCAACATGGACACGCTCGTGTCGTTGGGCACTTCGGCGGCGTTCATCTGGAGCGTTGTGGCCATGCTGAGCGGGAAGCCCGACCAGATTTATTTCGATTCGGCGGCGGTCATCATTACGCTCATCCTGGTTGGCAAGAATCTTGAGAGCCGAGCCATGCGCCGCGCTTCCGACGCCATCCGGACGCTGATGGATTTGCAGCCGCCCACGGCGCGAGTGGAACGCGATGGAACTGTGGTCGAGCTTTCCCTCGAGCAGGTGCTGGTTGGAGATGTGGTTTTTGTGCGTCCGGGTGAAAGAGTTCCCGTCGATGGCGTCATCCTGGAAGGCACGACCGGTGTGGACGAGTCTCTGCTCACCGGCGAGAGTCTGCCGGTTGAAAAACAGCCGGGAAGCGAGTTGATCGGCGGAACTGTGAACGGGACCGGCGCGATCCGCTATCGCGCGACGCGCGTCGGAGAGAACACAACGCTGGCCAAAATCATCCGCGTCGTGGAAGCAGCGCAGGGCTCGAAGGCTCCCATGCAACGGCTCGCGGACCAGGTGGCGGGCGTCTTTGTTCCTATCGTGATGGGCATTGCATTGCTCACGTTCGGCCTGCATCTGGCCATCCGCCACGATTTCGCCTCGGCGATCATTAACGCTGTGGCCGTGCTCGTAATCGCTTGTCCGTGCGCGTTGGGCCTGGCGACTCCGACAGCCATCATGGTGGGGACGGGGCGGGGCGCGGAAGTCGGAGTGCTGATCCGCGGCGGGGACAGCCTGGAGAAAGTGCGGCGGTTGAGCGCCGTGATTTTCGACAAGACCGGCACCTTGACGCGCGGGAAGCCGGAAGTCATCGACGTGGTTCCGCTCCCCGGTTTCGACTCCCATGAGCTTCTCTCCTTCGCTGCAGCCGTCGAGCAATCGAGCGAGCATCCCTTGGGTGACGCCATCGTTCGTGCCGCCGGGGCGCGAGGAATCAAGTCGGCCGGAAACCTCGGGAGTTTCAGCTACACGCCCGGCCGGGGTGTGCGCTCCGAAGTGGATGGCAAAGCTGTCCTACTCGGCAACCGGCGGATGATGGAAGAAGGCGGGATTTCTCTGGGTGAAGGTGAAACGCACTTAACGCGACTCGAGGCGGAAGGGAAGACCGTGGTTCTGGTCGGGCGCGCGAACCGTCTGATGGGTCTGCTCGGCATCGCTGACCCCGCCAAGCCCGAATCGGCAGGGGTCGTCGAAGCTCTTCACGAAATGGGGCTCAAGGTGGTCATGCTCACTGGCGACGCGCGCCCCACGGCGGAAGCCATCGCGCGCGCGGTTCGTATCGACGAGGTTGTCGCCGAGGCGCTTCCCCAGGAAAAGCTGGCGACGATTGAAAGGTTTCAAAAACAGGGGCACGTGGTCGCGATGGTCGGCGACGGAGTGAACGACGCGCCAGCGCTGGCGCGAGCCGACCTGGGCATCGCGCTGGGCAGTGGTTCTGCCGTGGCCCTCGAATGCGCGGACATTGCTCTGCTCGGCAACGACTTGCGCGGCGTCGTCCGGGCCATCGAACTCAGCCGTCGGACCGTCCGAACCATCAAGCAAAACCTTTTCTGGGCGTTTTTCTACAACGTGGTGGGCATTCCTCTCGCGGCTTTGGGTTGGCTGAACCCCATGATCGCCGCGGCCGCCATGGCGTTCAGCTCGGTCTTCGTGGTGACCAATTCGTTGCGCTTGCGCCGTTTTTCACCGTCCATTTGAATCCGCGGTCTCAGCCTTGATGCTTGCCAACACCGGCCGAGGCTCTATGTTAGAATCCCCTCGGCTTGATATTCTGGTGCGAGGCGAACATGGCAAAAAAGCAAAAGAAAACAAATTCCGGCTCGGAAAACCTGGCGGTCTCCCTGGCAGCGTCCATGGCCCCGATGGTTGCGGCGACGTTGGCAGGAGTCATTTATTCGGCGCGATTGCAGAACCGGCAGTCAAAACTGAACATTCCCGAGTGGGAAATCGTCTCCGACGTCGTCAATTTGTGGCGCACCGTAATGGGTGTCCTACTTCCACCCGCGAAATGACGACCTGGTTGGCGCGTGGTGGGAGTCAAACCGGACAGCCGGAAAACCTCTCTCGTATCACGAGCGATCAGACCGGCGGGTAGTTATTGTGGAGGCTGCTGGCCTCCGCGAGCCAGGTTTCTCACGAAGCCGATGATGCGAGGGTCCTGCCAGTCGATGGCGCCAACGATCTTTCTGGCGATCCGGCCTTCCGTATCGATGATGTAGCTTTCAGGAAATTTGAAGGTTCCATAGCGCGACGACACCGATTGATCCGGGTCGCGGGCGATGGGAAAGGTGAGTTGCGCGCTGGTGACGAATTTGCCCAGCGCTTGCGGGTCCTGGTCCACACTGACGCCGATGACGGTGACGCCCGTGCCACCCATCTGGTCCGCAAATTTCTTCAAGCTGGGAGTCTCCTCGATGCAGGGTGGACACCACGTGGCCCAAAAATTAACCACGACGACCCTCTGGCGAAAATCACTTAGCGAAATCGATGGTCCACTTAATCCCGGCAAGGTGAAATCAGGCGCGGACTCTCCGACTTCCGGAGGGTGGGCCTGCCGCGACTGCAACGCCAGGAAGACCGTGAACGCCACAATGGAACTGAGGATCAGCAGCTTGAGGACATTGGTTTTGCTCATGTTCCGCGCGTCCATTATAATGGGTGTTCGCGATAAGAGCAGATTTCTTGCTTGAGTAAATCCCGGGATTCCGCGTGCGGTCCAAAGCGCCGCGCGGGCGGCGTGCATGAAGGAAAACAATGGCGGCGGGGTGACGGCGATTAT
>CAZTHM010000247.1:0-6063 GCA_964613505.1 uncultured Acidobacteriota bacterium
CCTTCTCGACCGGTACCCCGGTTTCGCAGAGGTCGAAGACGAGCTCGGCGACCTGCTTTTCCAGGTGGTGTTCTACTCCCGGCTCGCCGAGGAAGAGAAGCGCTTCAACATCGAGGGTGTGATCGAGCGAGTCCATGCCAAGCTGGTGCGTCGCCACCCGCACGTTTTCGGCGAGGTGCGCGCGCGCAACGCGGAAGAGGCGCTCCAGAGCTGGAACGCAGTCAAGGAAAAGGAGCGGCTGGCGGACAAAAGTGGCAACGCTTCGGCCAAGTCATTGCTCGATGGCATCCCTCCCGCGCTTCCCGCGACGCTCGAGGCCTACGAGCTGGGCGTGCGCGCCGCCGAGGCGGGTTTCGACTGGGTGAAGGTGGACGACCTGCTGGCCAAGGTCGAGGAAGAAATCCACGAGTTGCGGCGCGAATTGCCGGCCCGGCCGGCGGATGACATCCATCGCGTCGAAGAGGAAGTTGGCGACCTGCTGTTCGCCGCCGCCAATCTGGCACGATACTTGCGCACCGACCCCGAGAGCTGCCTGCGGCGCGCCAACCAGAAATTCAAGCACCGGTTCCAGCTCATGGAAGTAGAAGTCGCGCGGCGCGGCAAGCGCGTGCGCGAATGCACCGCGGCGGAACTCGATTCCATCTGGGAAGAGTTGAAGACACGAGAGCCCAAGTGAACTACGTCATCCGGCCGTGCACAACGCGCGACGAGCTCACAGCCTGCGTCACGCTTCAGAAGCAGATCTGGGGCTACTCCGATTTGGAGGTCTACCCGGCGCGGCTGTTTGTGAATCTCGGCCAAATCGGCGGCCACGTGCTTGCGGCCTTCACGCCGGCAGGCCGGGCCGTGGGATTTGTGGCCTCGATGCCGGCGTGGCGCGATGGCCAGAACTACTATCACTCGCTTTCGTTGGGCGTCCTGCCCGAGCACGAGAATCGCGGCCTGGGACGGGCATTAAAAGTGGAACAGCGCAAACTGGCGCTGCGGGCGGGCATTGACCGCATCGAATGGACGTTTGACCCGCTGCGCGCCAAGAACGCATTCTTCAACATCGTGAGATTGGGGGCCGTGTGCCGCCGCTACATCGCCGACCATTACGGCCCGGTGGAGAGCCGATTCCAGAAAGGCCTTCCCAGCGACCGGCTGGTGGCCGAGTGGTGGCTGAGGTCGGCGCGCGTGCGCCGGGCACTCGGCGGCAAGCCACCGCGTTCCCTGCGCCGAAGGCCAGCCGCGGAAATTGCCATCCCCGCCGATATCGAGTCCTTGAAGAAAATAGATGCGGAGCAAGCGCGAGGCGCACAGACAAGAGTGAGGGAACAGTTCACGGACGGTTTCGCGCAAACGCTCGAGGTCACAGGCTTCGCTCTTGAGGGAGCGACCGCGAAGTACTTATTGGATCCCTATGAAGATTAATCGCGTTGAGATTCGAGAGATCCGCTTGCCGCTGGTTCACTTCTTCGAAACCAGCTTCGGCCGGACCACGGTGCGGAGGATTGTTCTGGTCCGCACGGAAGCCGAAGGCTTGACCGGCTGGGGCGAGGTCACCTGCGGCGAAGACCCATTTTACAGCCACGAAACGCCCGAGACCGCTTGGCACATCCTGCGCGACTTCCTGATTCCCTGGAGCCTCGGGAAGGAATGGGTATCGGCCTCCGACATCGCGCCCACTTTCCAGCCCATCCGCGGCCACAACATGGCCAAGGCTGCGCTCGAAAATTCCTTGTGGGACATCGAAGCGCAGATGAAAGGTGTTCCGCTCTGGAAGTTGCTCGGGGGCGCTCTGGAAGAGATTCCTTGCGGGGTCTCGATCGGCATTCAGAATTCCGTCGAGGAATTGCTGGAGAAAATTCAGCGCGAGCTCGACGCCGGCTACCAGCGCATCAAGGTGAAGATCAAGCCGGGCTGGGACGTGGAAGTGCTCGACCGCGTCCGCTCGAAATTCCCCCGCGTCGCCCTGATGGCGGATGCCAATTCGGCTTACACGCTCGCCGATTTGCCGCGCCTGAAACTTCTCGACCGCTTCTATCTGATGATGGTGGAGCAGCCGCTGGGTTGGGAAGATTTGATTGACCATGCGAAGCTGCAGCGTGAAATCGCGACGCCGATCTGTCTGGACGAATCCATCCACAGCGCCGACGACGCGCGCAAGGCGCTCGAAATCGGCGCCGGCAAGATCATCAACGTGAAGCTGGGCCGTGTGGGTGGATACACCTCGGCCAGCCAGGTCCACGACGTTTGCCGCGCCAAGAACGTGCCGGTCTGGTGCGGCGGCATGTTGGAATCGGGCATCGGGCGCGCCCATAATATCGCGCTCTCAACCTTGCCGGGATTTACTCTGCCCGGCGACGTTTCCGCCAGCCAGAGGTACTGGACTGAAGATATCATCGACCCGGAAGTGACCGTCAGCGACCAGGGCACGATCCGCGCGCCGCAGAGTGTTGGTCTGGGTTACCGCCCGAATCTCGAGCGAATCGAAAAAGTCACGGTGCGAAAGGAAGTCTTTGGATAAGGCCGTCTTCATTCCCTCCCCAGCGGTTGAAACCCGCAGTCGCGCGCGCAGCCACCGCTTGATGCATTTATTGATGCTGCTCGCCACGTTCTGCTGGGCGGGGAACGTCGTGGCGATCAAGGAAGCCTTGGATGGCTTCACGCCGCTGGCGCTGGCTCTCATCCGCATTGGGGGCGCGGCGGTCATCTTCGCCGGGCTTTTTTGGGGATGGCGCAATCGCCCCGCGATTCGACTGACGCGCCGCGAGTGGTTCGTCATGGCGATGGTGGCCATGACGGGTGTGACGTTCAACCAGCTCTTTTTCATTGCCGGGCTGGCGCGGAGTTCCGTGGCGCACGCCGGACTCATCGTCGCGCTGGGCCCGGTGATGGTGCTGGTCATTTCCTGCCTCCTGCGGCTTGAGGCGCTCACCGTTCTCAAATTTGCGGGAATGCTGATTTCTTTCGGTGGCGTCGCCGTTCTGACCACGGGCAAGGTGGGTCACGGAAGCGGCGGGCACTGGGTGGGTGACATGATTTTGCTGGCGGGCAGCGGCGTGTTCGCGACCTATACGATTTTGATGAAGGAAATTGCCGACAAGTACCACGTCCTGACCTTGAACCTGGCGGCCTATGCCATCGGCACGATGGTGATGATTCCATTCGGCGTGTCGGCGGTGTCCGGCGTGCGCTGGGCTTCCATCCCGCCCCATGCGTGGGCCGCACTGGTTTATGCGATTCTATTTGGATCGGTCGTGCCGTATTTGGCTTTTTCAACTGCTATCAATGAGCTTACCGCTTCGCGTGTTGCCGCCTTTTCTTATATCCAGCCTGTGATGGCCACCGGACTGGGCGTCTGGCTGCTCGCGGAGAGGATTTCGCTGAAGATCATCTTGGGTGGAACGCTGATTCTCCTGGGCGTTTATCTGACGGAACGCGAGCGAGGGGAAGAGCAGGGAACAGTGGACAGTGAACAGTGAACAGTGGACAGTGGACAGTGGATAGTGAACAGGGAACAGAGCTTGCTTCACGGACTCGGACAATAGAGCCCCGAATCACGAGTCCCGAATCCCGGTCTTTACCATGACTAAACGTATCGCCATTATTCCTGGTGACGGCATCGGTGTCGAAGTGACCGCAGAAGCGGTGAAGGTTTTGGAGACGCTGAAAGCCTCACACAACCTGCCGTTGGAACTTGTGAGCTTCGATTGGGGCGCAGAGAAGTATCTGCGCGAGGGCGTGTCGCTGCCCGAGGGCGCGCTCGAAATGCTTCGCCGGGATTTCCACGCCATTTTCATCGGCGCCGTCGGTGACCCCCGCGTGCCCTCCAACCAGCACGCCGTGGATATCCTGCTGGGAATTCGTTTTGGGCTCGATCTTTACGTAAACCAACGTCCTGTCCGGCTTCTCAATGCCCGGATTTGCCCTCTCAAGAATCGGAGCGCGCGGGAAGTGAACTTTGTTATCTTCCGCGAAAATACTGAGGGGCTCTACGTGGGGATAGGTGGGAATTTCAAGCGTGGGACCGCCGATGAAGTTGCCGTGCAGGAAGACGTCAACACGCGGCGGGGAGTGGAACGGATCCTCATTTACGCTTTCGAGCACGCTCGCCGCCACGGGCTGAGCAAGGTCTGCATGAGCGACAAGTCGAATGCCCTCCCTTACGGCCACGGATTGTGGCAGCGGACGTTTGCTGAAGTCCGTGAACGCTATCCCGAGATGGAAGCGTCACACCTCTACGCGGATACGCTGGCCCTGGAGATGGTGCGCGACCCGTCGCAGTTTGAGGTCATCGTCACCTGCAACATGTTCGGAGACATCCTCAGTGACCTGGGCGCGCAACTCCAGGGTGGGTTGGGTGTGGCGCCGTCGGGTAACATCCATCCCGGTAAGGTTTCCATGTTCGAACCGGTGCACGGCTCCGCCCCCAAGCTCGCCGGTAAGAACCTGGCCAATCCTATGGCCGCAATCCTCACCGTGGGAATGATGCTCGATCATCTGGTTTTTTCGGAAGCCGCGAAGAAGATCGAAAGCGTCGTGGCGGGGGCAGTCCACGAAGGCGTGACCACGCCTGACCTTGCGGGATCTCTCGGAACACGCGAGGTGGGCGACTGGATTTGCGAGCGGCTGTAGCGCCGCCGTCCCGCCCGCAGCGATCCGGAAGCCGCCTGCAACTCAAGGGAACGTCGCAACTCAAGTCAAGACTTCAATCACCGGCCGTCGGCGCCGCGGCGGCAGAACCAAGGCCAAAATGATTCCCATCACAAACCCACCGACGTGCGCCCACCACGCCACTCCCCCCGCGGTCGCCGACTGGATTTCCTGCATTCGAAAGCCCGAGAAAAATTGAATCAGGAACCAGTACCCGAGCAGCACAAGCGCCGGCAATTCGACTCTCCACAGGAAGAATAGAATCGGGATGAGAGTGGTGATGCGCGCAGCGGGATAACTGATGAAATAGGCGCCCAGCACACCCGCGATGGCCCCGCTGGCTCCGATGGTGGGAACGCGCGAGCCGGCGTTCAGGATGATGTGCACGAGCGCCCCGCCCAGCCCGCCGAGAAAATAGATGAGCAGAAATCGCAAGTGTCCGAAGCGGTCTTCCATGCTGCGGCCGAAGACAAAAAGAAAAAGCATGTTGCCGAGCAGGTGCAGCCAGCCGCCGTGCAGAAACATCGAGGTGAAGATCGGGACGATCAGTCCGCCCGCTGGCGTGTGGATGGCGATGGTGGGAACGGTGTAGCGCGCCGGAATGATCCCGAAAAGAAAAACCAGCCGGTCAACGTCCGCCCCCAGCGTGAGTTCGAAGAGGAATGCCAGAACATTGAAGATGATGATGACGAGCGTGAAAAACCAGAACGTCTGCCGCCGGATGTGATCGTGCAGAGGGATAGGCACCATGCAGAGATCATTCTATCCTGCGGCTGTTCCACTGCCCACCTCAAAGGGCGCTGGCGGAAAATGCCCTCACCAATTCACAGTTTCTCGGTGCCGGAAAAGGACAGGGACACCCCATTCCGCCGACGCGCGGCTGAGGTGTCCCGGCCCAACCGAAGGCTTGGCAAGTTCGACCCGGCTTGCGGATTTCAGGCCTCATTCGTTAAACACAATGGCCTGATGGGTGCCGCCCAGGCGGATTTCGCTGACGACCTGCGATCCGTCGCTCTTGGTGTCAAAAACCACCATGTTCCGCGGGTATTTCTTGCTGCGTTCTTCAACCTTGCCCTTGGTGGTGACGACCACGGAATTTCCTTTTGCCAGCGTGACCGTTGCTTCGAGGCTGTGCTGCTCAAAACTGAGTTCGTAGTGTCCGACCGCGAGATGCACCCCTCCCAATGTGGCGGGGTAGCTGATGTTGATCGTGCGTGAGGCTTTGGCGAACCCGCTCGCGGTCACCAACAGCAGGACCGTCAAGCTTGCCATCAAACCCTGGAGCAGTTTTGGATGTTTCATCACTTTCATCTCCTGACTGTGATTTTCGGTCCCCGGCGCTGGGACCGGCCGCTTTTGTTTAAGAGGCCGCAAGACATGCTCATTTTTCTTCACACTGTTTGCGCTTGCGCGAGTGCTGGCGGA
>CAZTHM010000248.1:0-3817 GCA_964613505.1 uncultured Acidobacteriota bacterium
ACCGGCTGAGGTCCTGGTCTTTGACCACGTCGGTTAGCTGCTTTTGCACGTAGGCGGCGTCGATCTTGACGGTCTTCTTCTTCAGGTCGGGACCCTCGAAGCTGATCTCGTCGAGGATTCGCTCCATGATGGTGTGCAGACGGCGGGCCCCGATGTCCTCGGTGTTCTCGTTCACCAACGCGGCAAAGCGGGCAATCTCGCTTAGGGCATCGTCGGTGAAGCTGAGCTTGATCCCTTCGGTTTCGAGCAACGCCGTGTACTGCTTGATCAGGGCGCTCTGAGGCTCCTTGAGGATGCGCACGAAGTCCTCGACCGTCAGGCTCTTCAGCTCCACGCGAATGGGAAAGCGCCCTTGCAGCTCGGGAATCATGTCGCTGGGCTTGGAGACGTGGAAAGCGCCGGCGGCCATGAACAGGATGTGGTCAGTGCGCACCGAGCCGTAGCGGGTGTTGACCGTGGTGCCTTCGACGATGGGCAGGATATCGCGCTGCACGCCCTCGCGGCTGACGTCGGGGCCGTGGCCGCGCTCGCGCCCCGCGATCTTATCGATCTCGTCCACGAAGATGATGCCGGACTGCTCGGCGCGCTCCACCGCCGCCCGCGTCACCTGGTCCATATCGATCAGGCGGTTTTCCTCCTCCTGCACCAGGTAATCCATGGCCTCGTTGACGCGCATGCGCCGCTTCTTGGTGCGCTGGCCGAAGAGGCCGGGAAGCATGTCCTTGATGTTGATGTCCATCTCCTCGATCCCCTGCGAGGAGACAATTTCGAAAGCGGGAAAACTTCGTTCGCGGGTTTCAATCTCAACCTGGCGTTCGTCGAGCTTGCCTTCGCGGAGCTGGGCGCGCAATTTCTCGCGCGTGCGCTGGTACTGTTCGCGCTGGCGCTCTTCCTCTTCCGCCCCGGGCTTGTCGCCGCGCGGCGGCGGCAACGGCGGGAGCAGCAGATCGAGCAGACGCTCTTCGGCGTTCTGTTCGGCCTTCTCTGACACTTCCTCAAGTTTTTCCTCGCGCACCATGTCGATCGAGATTTCCACCAGATCGCGGATCATGGATTCGACGTCGCGGCCCACGTATCCCACTTCCGTGAATCGCGAAGCCTCGACTTTGAGGAAGGGGGAATTTGCGAGTCGTGCCAGGCGTCGCGCGATCTCGGTTTTGCCCACGCCGGTGGGGCCGATCATGATGATGTTCTTGGGGAGGATTTCTTCCGCCAGTTCCTGCGAGAGCTTCTGGCGGCGGATGCGGTTGCGCAGCGCGACCGCGACGGAGCGCTTGGCGGCCGCTTGCCCGACGACGTGCTTGTCGAGTTCGGCCACGATCTGCCGCGGCGTCAGTTCGTCGTACCCGGCGGCGGCCTCAACACTTTCGGGCAGATAAAAAACCATAGAGGAATCCGATTTCTAGTGCCGTTCCAACTGGTTGACGCCAAGCTCGACAGGTATTTCCTGCTCCAGTGGCGCGAACGCATCGGCCGTGGCATTTAGGCGCATACAGTTGGAACGGCACTAGCGGGGATTGGCCGGGAGTTCTTCGACGTTGATTTGATCGTTGGTAAAGATACAAATCTCGCCGGCCAGTTGCATCGCTTCCTGAACGATTTCTCGCGCGCTCAGTTGGGTGTGCTTGGCGAGGGCGCGCGCGGCGGCGAGCGCGTACGGGCCTCCCGAGCCGATGGCCACAATACCGTCGTCGGGCTCGATGACATCCCCAGTGCCGCTCACCAGGAACGTGCTCTTATCGTCCGCCACCAGCAGCAGGGCCTCGAGGTGGCGCAGGGCGCGGTCCGTCCGCCAGTCCTTCGCCAGTTCGACGACGGCGCGGTTCAGGTTGCCGTGGTATTCCTCGAGCTTCTTCTCGAAGCGGTCGAAGAGCGACATGGCGTCGGCGGTGCTGCCGGCAAAACCCACCAGCACCTTGTCGCCGTAACAGCGGCGCAGCTTGCGCGCCTTCTGCTTGACGATGCTTTCGCCCATGGTAACCTGGCCGTCACCGCCCATCGCCAGGCGATCGCCGCGGCGGACGCAGAGGACGGTGGTGCCGTGCATGGCCGGCTTGCTGCTCACATTTCCTCCGAAAGAGCATTATAACAGATGGAGTGCGCCCTCACCGGACCGGCTCGAAATAGTTGGCCGGGTACGGCACGTTATACTCGACGGCGTTGCGGAAGATCTCCGAGTAGCGCTCACCGTCGCGAAGGCGCGTTATCTGCATCGGTGTTTGCACACCCTGGAAAGTTTTGTATTCACCGTAGACTTCGGCGAATTCATCCCACTCGCGCGTCTCAGGATTCTGAATGCGGTAACTAATCCGGATGGGGAGGAACGTCTTGGAGTTGACGAACAGGCGGATGTGTACCTGCTGCCTATCCGTAATGTCTACGACGCGGGCCGGCAGGTTATCGACGAAATCCGTTCCCGCGTCCTGAACCAGGAGCCCAGGCTCATGAATAATCTGGCGCAACAGGCTCTCCAGGCCGTACCGCACCGAGATCTTCCATCGCCGGATCTGCTCTGCCGGCTGGCGGACTAATCCGTAGCGGTCCAACTGGAAGCCAAGGTCGCGGTTGTTGACGAGGATGACGGGCGTGCCTTTGCCGTAAGAGAAGCGGCGCTTGTCGGGAAATTCCACCGTGCTTTCAAACGGCGCAAAGCCGGCAGTCGAACCCTCTGCGATAGTGAACACCCGGCCCTTGGTCTTGACGCTTTTGGCACGGAGAAAGGCGTCGCCGCCCAAGGCTTGAACCGTGCGGTCGAATAGTTCTTGGGCCGTGGGGGCGATGCGGGTGGGAGGGATTTGCTCCGACGGCACGGCGCTCGGCTGTTGGCCGTGGGCCGCGGGCAGCAGGAAGAAGGCAGAAAGCAGGAGGCAGAAGGCAGACAGCAGTAGGCAGGAGGCAGTCGGGAGTTTCCTAAATCGAGTGAGCACCGTAAAGATGCGGACAAAATCCTCTCGAACTGGAAAACGGGCACTAAGCTGGCTCTTCAATCCGACCTCAGAATTCTGTTTCATCGTATCCTGACGTTGGATGTGTTCACCCCGTCAAAGCGTTCTTATTGTCGTGCTATAGACCAAATCTGCCCACGGAACTCTCGGAAGGACGCTCGATTACATGATCCTGACTGCCAACTGCCGACTGCCAACTTCTGACTTCTGACTGCCAACCGCCGACTGCTTTTCCCCTACCCGCACAAAACATTCCCGCCATTGACGTTCACGATCTCCCCTGTCATGTATGATGCCATTTCCGAGGCGAGGAAGAGGATGGGGGCGGCGATTTCTTCGGGCCGCGCGAAGCGGTGCAGGGGAATGCCGCGCAGGACCTGCCGGTACTCGGGCGGATTGTTCACGACTGGCGTGCACATGTCGGTATCGACCCAGCCGGGTGCGACGCAATTCACCAGAATGCCGTGCGGAGCAAGTTCTGTGGAGAGACCTTTCACCAGGCTGATCACGCCGCCCTTGCTGGCTCCGTAGTGAGTGTGAAACGCTTCGCCGCGCTGCCCGGCCGTGGAGGATACCACGATGATGCGCCCGGACTTGCGGCGGATCATATGGGGCGCCGCATAGTGAATCACCGAGTAAACGCCTTTGAGGTTGATGTCGATCATCTCGTCCCACTGGCGTTCGGTCATGCGCTCGATCGGCGCGGGCTCGGGGTTCCAGATGCCCGCGTTGGCGACGAGAACGTCCAGCCGTCCAAACCGCCGCGCGGCTTCGGCCACGAGCTTCCGCGCGTCCGCAATCTTCGCCACGTCGGCGCGCACGGCGACGACGTTGGGCGCGTGCGGCCCGCAACCGCGCACGACTTGGCGGGC
>CAZTHM010000248.1:3917-6054 GCA_964613505.1 uncultured Acidobacteriota bacterium
GCCATCGTGCCATTCAGCGTGACCGGGAATATCGGGACGCCGGAGCGGATCGCCAGGTGAAACGCTCCCGCCTTGAAAGGAAGAATCTCGCCGGTGCGGCTGCGGCCGCCCTCGGGAAACACCACCACCGGATAGCCATCGCGGATTTTCGCCACCGCGGTGTCAATGCTCTTGCGCGCTTCGCCGGGGCGGTTGCGCTCCACGGCGATGTGTCCCGAGCGGCGCAGGTGCCAGCCCATGAAGGGGTACCGGAAAAGCGAGCGCTTGGCGATGAAGCGAAACTGGAAAGGCAAGTGGACGAGCAGGACGGGGATATCCATCGAGCTCTGGTGGTTGACGCAGAAGATCGCAGGCGCGCCGGGGATGACATGCTCCATTCCCTCGACGCGGACGCGGATGCCGCTGGTCTTGAGAATCAGCCACGACCACACGCGCGCGCAGCCGTGCTGCCAGCGCCCGCCGGAGTCGACGAGAGAACCGGCCAGCGAAAGTGTGCCCATGAACGCCGTGTAAAGATAGATGAGATTGTTGGTCAGGAGCACCGAGCGCAGATGACTCAGAAATTCTCTGGCGCCGGCTGGGGTCCGGCTGGTTTTTGCCGGGATGGCTGGGGAAGGTTCCATCTTCAGGCTAGGAAGTTGCGGCCAAGCGACGCGCGGTGCCCGCGGCTCCGAGTCGCTCAACGCATCGAGATTCCTTGAGGGCGCCGACCAGGAAGAGCGATCCCGCGGCGAGGACGGCATCTTCGGCCGAGCTCGCTCCGATGGCGCGCTCGAGTGCTCGAGCTGGATCGAGTTCGACGAACATGCGCTCCGGATTGAATCGGACGGCGGACAGTATTTCTTGCGGGGTCGCAGCGCGGAGCTGGTCGGGCTGTGTCAGGTAAATCTCCACCGCGAGAGGGAAGAGGATTTCGCTGATTTCGCCGATCGCCTTGTCGCGCATCGAGGCGTACACCAGGCGCAGCTTGCGGCCGGCGAGATGTTCCTGCACAAAAGCAGCCACCTCACGCGCCCCGGCGGGGTTGTGGGCGCCATCGAGCAAGACGAGCGGTCGCTCGCCGATCTTTTCCAAGCGGCCGGGCCAGGACGCGTTCCGGAGGCCTTCCAGAATCGCGGAATGGGGAATACGCAGACCCTCTCTCCGAAGCTGACACACGGCCGTTATGGCGGCCGTTGCGTTCTCCACTTGAAATCGCCCGCGCAGCGGCAAGAGCAGGTTCGAAAAGCAGTCGCCGTTCAGCGCGAAATCGAACTCGTAACATCCCCGGCGGTCGCGCAAGTTCGAAATCCGTGCCAAGCTTGCGGTATCGACCAGAGGCGCGCCTAGTTCCTCGGCACGGCGGCGGATCACCGTGGCTGCTTCGGGATCGGCGCAGGCGGAAACGACGGGCCGGCCGGGTTTGATGACGCCGGCTTTTTCCCACGCAATCTCCGCGCGCGTTGTCCCCAGGAACTGCTGGTGGTCGAGATCGATGTTGGTGATGACCGCGACGCGGGGCTCGGTAATGTTCGTGGCGTCGAGACGTCCGCCCATGCCGACTTCCAGTACAGCGAAGTCCACTCGCGCGCGGGCAAAATGGAGAAAAGCGGCAGCGGTGAGAAACTCGAAGAAACTCGGGCGCGATTCCAGAAACTTCTGGGCCAGGAGCGAATCGACCGTCTCGCGAATGGCGCTGAACGACTGCGCGAAGTCCTGGTCGGAAATTTCCTGCCCGTTCACCTGCATGCGCTCATTGACGCGCACCAGGTGGGGAGACGTGTAGAGGCCCGTGCGGTAGCCGGCGTGCCTGAGAATGCTCGCCAGAATCGCGGAGGTCGAGCCCTTGCCGTTTGTCCCAGCCACAATGGCCGTTGGATACCGCCGGTGAGGGTCGCCGAGTGAACCCAGGATCTTGGTGATCGCCTCCAGGCCGAACTTCACTCCACGCAATTCGTGGCCAAGTTCGTCGAGGTAATGGAGGCACTCTGGGTAGTTCATCACCGGAAGTAAGGAAACTGGAAACTTGAAACTGGAAATTCGTAACCCGAAAACTTCTTTTCATTGGCTCAATGGCCAAATGATTCAATGAATCAATGACCCAATGGATCAATCTCTCCAGGCTCCAAGATAATTGAGCGAACGCGCGAGGTAAGCT
>CAZTHM010000249.1:0-6023 GCA_964613505.1 uncultured Acidobacteriota bacterium
TGATCGCGAGCGACTTGATCCGCGCCGTGGTGGCGCTGGGGTTTGTAGCGACGATCTACCATCATCAGTCCTGGCTTCTTTACCTGCTGAGCGCGCTGCTGATGTTCGCCTCGCCGTTCTTCACCAGCGGCCGCACTTCCATCCTGCCCACCATCACGAGTAAAGAGGAACTACACACCGCCAACTCGCTGACGCAGACGACGCAATGGGCCACGCTCACGATCGGCACGATGGCGGCGGGTCTGAGCGCCGCGCACCTGGGCTTCGAGTGGGCGTTTGTGATGAACGCGCTTTCCTTTCTCGCCTCCGCCTACTGCATCTCGCAGTTGCACGTGGAGGGCAGCTTCCGGCCGAAGCGCCCCGACCTGACGGAGAGCAGCGTCGTGCGCCCCTGGCACGAGTACAAAGAGGGCCTCGCCTACATGAAGTCGTCGCCGCTGATTCTGGGCATCGCGCTGGTGGGGGTGGGCTGGGCTTCCGGTGGCGGGGCCGCGCAGATACTGTTCACCCTGTTTGGAGAACAAGTGTTTAATCGCGGCCCCGCGGGCATTGGCATTATCTGGAGTTTTGCGGGGCTGGGCCTTCTGGTGGGCGGCACGGTGGGGCATTATCTGGGGAAGCGCATCACGTTCTCCAACTACAAGCGCACGATTTCGATCTGCTACGTCATTCATGGCGGAGCGTACATCATCTTCAGCCAGATGCAGCAATTCTGGGCGGCGTTGTTCTTCATCGCGCTGTCGCGGGCGGGCGTGGCGGTCAGCTCCGTCCTCAACGTTTCGCAACTGCTCCGCCACGTCCCGGACGAATACCGTGGCCGAGTCTTTGCGACAACCGAATCTCTGGTTTGGTCAACCATGATGGTCTCCATGGCGCTGGCGGGTGTGGCATCGCAATACCACGGGCCGCGGCACATCGGATTCGTGGCGGGAATCCTGAGTTCGACGACCGCCATTTTCTGGGGCTGGGCCAATTGGGCGGGCAAGCTTCCTGAACCGGCACGTTTGGGCGTCGAGCCTGAGGACGTGGAAGTTCACGGCGAGCCCACCGTCTGATGAAACAGGGGCGTCAGCCGAGCGCCTCCCCGCTACGCCTGGACAACTGAGAGTTTCCGATAAGAAATGGCCTGGAAGGATTTGACTTGGTCGGCGAACGATCCCGATTGCTCGTGCATCCAATAGAGTGGACGCGTTAAGATAGAAGCAGACGGAGTTGATAGAAATGTGGAATAACTTCAAGACAACCATACTGTTAGCTGGCTTGACCGGACTGCTGCTGGCGATCGGGCAGCTCTGGGGCGGCGAGCGCGGCATGATGTTCGCCCTGATCTTTGCCGGCGTCATGAACCTGGGGAGCTACTTTTTCTCCGACAAGATCGCCCTGGCGATGTCGGGCGCGCAGGCGGTCTCGCGCCAGCAGGCCCCGCGTCTTTACGAAATCGTTGGGCGCCTCGCTGCGAAGGCCAATATCCCGACGCCGAAGATCTATTTAATCCCCACCGATTCGCCCAACGCCTTTGCCACGGGCCGGAACCCCAGCCACGCCTCCGTCGCGGTCACGCGCGGCATCCTCGAGGTCTGCGATGATGCGGAAATTGAAGGCGTGCTGGCGCACGAGCTCGCCCACGTCAAGAACCGCGACATCCTGATTAGCGCCGTGGCGGCGACCGTCGCCGGCGCCATTACCATGGTGGCGCGCATGGTTTACTACGCCGAGCTGTTCGGCTTCGGCGGTGGGCGGTCAGACGACCGCCGCGGCGGAGCGTTTTCGGCGCTCGCCATGATGATCGTGGCGCCTCTCGCCGCCATGCTGATCCAAATGGCCATCTCGCGTTCGCGCGAATACGAAGCTGACCAAACCGGCGCGGAGATTACCGGCAACCCGCAGGGCCTCGCCCGGGCGCTCGACAAGATCGACAAGTATTCCAAGCGCATTCCGCTCCAGGCATCGCCCTCCATGGCCCACATGTTCATCATCCAGCCGCTGACCACTGGCGAAGTCTTCTCCAGCCTCTTCTCCACCCACCCTCCCATCCGCAAACGCATCGAGCGGCTGATTGGCAGAGACTTCGTGTAACGCTCACCCTCAGGGGTAAGTTGACAGCCGCTGGATTCGTGGGGTGTGCGCCGCGCGAATGACCTTCGCTTGGTGTACCCTTCCATGCCGTCTCAGGTTAGAATCGTCGGCCGTCTCAATCCTGCCATAGGCTGAGGTCAGACATGCGCGAGCCTTCGCGACGGGAATTCCTCGGATACCTGGGCGGTTTCGCATTGGCGCCGCTGGCGCGGACCGAGCCGGGGCTGATTCTCTACAACGCACACATTCTGACCATGGACGCTCGCCAGCCCGGAGCCCAGGCCGTGGCGATTGCTGACGGACGAATCCTGGCCGTCGGCACCCAAGATGAGATTCTGGGGCTCGCCACCGGCCGCACCAGGAAAATCGACTTGGGCGGGAAGACCATTGTCCCGGGCTTCATCGACGCCCACACCCACCCCGCTTCCGCGGGGCGAATGCATCTGCGCATGGTGGATTGCGACTTGCGTTCGATTGCGGAGATTCAGTCCGCCATCCGCGAGCGCGCAGCCAAGACCCCCGTGGGCGCGTGGGTCCTGGGTTTCAAGTACGACGACACGAAAACTTCCGACGGCCGCCCGCTCAGTCGCGAAGATCTGGACGCCGCGGCGCCTCATCATCCCGTTTCGATCGAGCACCGGGGCGGGCACACCGCCTACATGAACTCGCTGGCGTTCCAGGCGGCCGGGGTTGATGAGAAGACTCCCGACCCGCCCGGCGGGAAGTTCGACCGTGATCCCGCCACCGGCAAGCTTGCTGGCCGGGTCGCGGAAAACGCCCGCGACGTCTTCAACAAAATCATTCCGATGAATTTCAGCCGCGACGACTATCGCGAGGGCGTCAGGCTGATTGGGAAAATGATGTCCCAGACAGGGATCACGTCCGTGACGGACGCGGAGGGGTCTCCGGATGATTTGCGTGCCTACCAGGACGCGCGGGAGGCCGGCGAGCTTTCTCTGCGTGTTTACTGCCACATCGCGCACCCCTACTTCGACCACATGCTCGAAGCCGGCGTGCGCACCGGACTGGGCGACGAGTGGGTGCGCGTGGGAGCCGTAAAGCTCGTCTGCGACGGGTCCATTTCGGAGCGCACCGCGCGCCTATCCCAGCCCTATATGGGCCGGCCCAGTGATTTCGGAATCCTGGTGACGGAGGAAGCGGAGCTCTACGCGCGCGCCCGCAAGGCGCACCTCGCGGGGTGGCAAATCGGAACTCACTCCAATGGCGACGTGGCCATTGACACAACGCTGCGGGTCTACGAGCGCCTCCAGGCGGAATCGCCGCGCCGGGACCCGCGCTTTCGCCTCGAGCACTGTACAGTCGTGAACGAATCACTGGTGCGGAGGATCAAGGCGTTGGGCGCGATCCCCACACCCTTTTCGACCTACGTCTACTACCACGGCGAGAAGATGCGTGAATACGGTTCGGAGCGGCTGAACTGGATGTTTGCTCTGCGAAGCTTTCTCGACGCCGGCGTGCGCGCCACGCAGGCTTCCGACTATCCACCGGGACCCTTTGAACCCATGATGGCGTTGCAGTCCGAAGTCACCCGCACGGACATCAAGGGGAATACCTGGGGACCGCGGCAAAGAATCACGGTCGAAGAGGCCATCCGCGTTGGCACTCTGAACGGCGCTTATGCCTCTTATGAAGAAGGCCTGAAGGGCTCGATCGAAGCCGGCAAGCTCGCCGACCTGGTGGTTCTCGGCCGCGACCCATTGCGCGAGGACCCTGCTTCGCTCATCCGTATCCCTGTCGAAAGGACCATGGTCGGGGGTAAGTGGGTGTTCGAGGGCTGAAACCTGATCCCTGCATGTCGCGTCGCTCTATAATCGTTCGCCATGCCGTCCTCTCAGTCTAAAGATTTCGCACGCCACGTTGAGAACGACGACAATCGCCCCGGGAAATTTGCTCGTCGCATTCACCGACGGAGTGATCGAGGCATTTAATGCTGCCGAAGAGGATTATGGAGAGTCCCGTCTGTTGGAGGTCCTGAAGAATGCGCCCCAGGAAAGCGCGCAGGCAACGTTGAAGCGAGTCATGGCCAACGTCGAAGCCTTTGTCGGCCCCACGCGCCAGCACGATGACATCACCTGCCTGGTTCTCCGCGCCACGTGACGCCGGGGGCGAAAGCCCCACTTGTTGTCAGCTCGGATGAAGAAGTCAGCTAGGTATAGCGGACTTCGGTTTTTGCGCGCAGGGGGATCAGCGTGTAATCGAATTCTTCCTGCTCCTCGTCGCGCTCCTGGATCACCAGCAGGTAGTGGCCGATTCGGGCCACCAACCCGACGCTTGTCACCTTCTTGCCGAGATATTGGCTGCGCTGGCGCATGGCCTCGAAATCGGGCAACTTTTGGCGGGAAGAACTGAAGGCGTCCTCCCAATCCACCTCCGCGTGCCTGAATCGCACCCCTTTGATCATGACGCCTTTTGCTTTACGCACCTTGAGCCCCCCCTTGGATTTCGATGCCAAACGGCCTGAGCAGGAACCTTCCGCCGTGCCCTAGACTAGCGGCCCTTGGCCCGGCTTTCAAGGGCTTTGTTTTCAGCCGCCGGTGAATCGCCTCCCTCGCCGGCCCGGACCTCCAACGTTACCGACGGCGTGGAGGCCCGCGCCCGCGAAGCTTGACGGTTTCCGACCATTCAGGTGGGCGGCGGGATCACCAAGGCTGAGCGATACCTACGAGTCAGGCCGTGCGGCTCACGGGTCGAGGATGAATTCAAATTCCGTGGTCGTCACAAATCCCCATGCGTCGGTGACGGCCCCTTTCACCATCGTCCTTTCCCGTGATGACCCGCTCTCCGTCAGGGGATTACGGCGGGCTTCAGCGTCCAGGTTTGCAGCTTGCCGTCACGGTAGAGCGTATTCCCATCCACGTCGGGAGTCACCAGTTCGCCCTCCACGGCTCTCATGTAACTGATCCCGATGGGCGAGCCGAGCGGCGGCCACGATGGCATGCGCCGGAATCTCACCCCCGCCAAGGGTGAGCCCGAGTGGATGGCCAGATAGCTCTCCGCCAAAGCCCGATAGAGATGGTTTACGCCGATGCGCTCCAGCGGCGGGCCGAGAGTCGCAGGCAGGCAATCCGTCTTTCCCACATGGTTGAGCAAGTGGCGCGCCAGTTCCACCAGCGCTGCGTGACTACATCCCGGCAACTCGGGAACCGAGATGGGGCTTGCGGTCGGACCCAAGACGTTGTCGCGCGGGACGGAGGAGAGCGCTTGGCCGCGGTCGGCGAAATGGATGACGGCGCGGGCCAGGCCCGTTACGTATTCGGCGGGGCTGAATCGCGGTAAATGCAGGATCTCGTCCGCCGTCGCCATCTTCTGGGCTGCGGCCAGAAGCTCTTCGCGCGTAATCGTTGCCGGCTGCTCGCCATACTTCGCGGCCACTTGCGTCAGGGTCAGGAAATTCAGGCGCGCATCCTGGCGCAACCAGCGCGCCACACGCCGGAAGTTGGCGAGCGCGGTTTTCACTTCCTCCGGCGTGCGCCGGCGAGGTTGCCCGAACTTCCCCCACTGTTCCGGGGGCAGGTTGACGCCGTTGGGCGACCAGAAATGGTCGATGAAATCCACCAGCCGGACGCGCTGCGGATGAAAGAGGAAAAGGGTCAGAAACGGCTGGCGTTCGTTCAGGCAGAGGTCGATGTGTTCGCGGAGCTGCGGCAGCCGCGCCTGGAAGGCGGCGTCCGAATGATACTTCACGTCATCGAACTCAAAGTAAGCGCGGAAGGGCTGATGGTCGAGCGTGGGACTTTCGTAAGGCAGGTTGAGCGCGCCCGCGTACCAACTGAGGTTGTAAAGCGGCGGAGCGGCGGGGTAGGAATAAACGTAGGGCAGCTTCAGCAAGGCCGCGGCGCGCAACGCGTGCGGGCTGTCAAAAACATTGTGAGCGCTGAGGGCCGCGCAAGGCTTGCCGAAGACCTGGCGGATGACCTCCGCTCCGT
>CAZTHM010000250.1:0-6010 GCA_964613505.1 uncultured Acidobacteriota bacterium
GATCTGGGCGTGATGGTGCCTGCGGACAAGATTCTGCAGACGGCCCGCGACGTTGGGGCCGACATGATTGGACTGAGCGGGCTCATTACGCCATCACTCGATGAGATGGTGCACGTGGCGCGCGAGATGGAGCGCGAGGGCTTCGCGATTCCTCTCCTCATCGGCGGAGCCACCACCAGCCGCGTGCACACGGCGGTCAAGATTGCGCCGGCTTACCGCCAGGCGGTCGTACATGTGCTCGACGCATCGCGAGCCGTGGGCGCGGTGGGCCACTTGAAGAATCCGGATCTTAAGAAGGTCTTCGTCAAAGAGAACCTCGAGGGACAGGAGAAAGCCCGCGCCGCGCATCGCGGGGCTGCGGCGCAGAAACTGCTCTCGCTCGAAGAAGCGCGCCGGCGCAAACCTGTGTACGATTGGTCGAAGCTGGAGATCGCCCGGCCTTCGTTTACCGGCATCCGGGTTTTCGATCCCGTGCCTCTCGAGGAGATCGTCCCGTTCATCGACTGGACTCCGTTCTTTCACGTCTGGGAATTGCGCGGGATCTATCCCAAGATTCTTGACGCTCCCGAGGTGGGGAGTCGCGCGCGTGAACTATGGGAAGATGCCAAGAAGCTGCTGGAGCAAATCGTTTCCCCGAAATTGCTCACTGCCCGCGCTGTGCTCGGATTCTTCCCCGCCGCGAGCGTCGGAGACGATATTGAGGTCTTCGCGGACGAGTCCCGGTCCCGCGCCGTCGCCACGTTCCACACTTTGCGCCAGCAGGTCGAAAAGCCCACGGGTAAAGTGAATTACGCGTTGGCCGACTTCGTAGCACCCGCGGAATCAGGCCGCGCCGACTATCTGGGGGCCTTCGCGGTCACGGCGGGGATCCACCTGGAGCGGCTCGTCGAGAAATTCGAACAAGACCACGACGATTACAATTCCATCATGGCCAAGGCGCTGGCGGACCGCCTCGCCGAAGCCCTGGCGGAGTTGATGCACAAACGCGCCCGGGAAGCCTGGGGTTATGGTTGCGAAGAAAACCTGACCGTGGAAGACCTCCTCCGCGAGCGCTACCGCGGCATCCGTCCCGCGCCCGGCTATCCTGCCTTCCCCGATCACACCGAGAAGCAGACACTGTTTGACCTGCTGCGGGCTGAAGAGAGCACGGGCATTCAACTGACCGAGAATTTCGCGATGTGGCCGGCCGCCTCTATTTGCGGGCTCTACTTTTCACACCCCGAAGCGAGGTATTTTGCCGTCGGAAAAATCGACCGCGACCAGGTGCGCGATTACCAGATGCGGAAAGGCATGGACCTCGCCGCCGTGGAACGATGGCTCAGCCCGAATCTCGCGTATGGTAGCTGACCCCAACAAGATTGCCTTGTTCAGCGCACGGTGACTCACGGCACGCGCAAGACCGTATGCCTATGACAGCTCATTTCCGCCGCCTGCATTTCTCTCTAAAAGACCAGATCGTCTCCTTCATCAGCGAGAAGTTCTTTGAAAACAACACGTACACGGTGCGGCATGGATTGATTCGGGGGATGAAGCGTAAAGGGGGCTTGGGTTTTCTCCCTGCGGTGTTTTCTCGCTCCTCCCGGAATGAAATCGAAGAAGCGTTCCTCCAGAGTCTCGACCTGAAGGGCAAAGTCGTCTACGACGTCGGCGCCTTTCAGGGGATCATGACCTTGTTCTTTGCCCGGCAGGCAAAGACGGTCGTCAGCTATGAGCCGCTTCCGGCAAGCTATCGGCGCGTGGTGGAAAACGTCGAGATCAATGGCCTGGGCAATGTGATTGTTCTGAACCGCGCCGTGGGAGATCGGGACGGAACGCTGACCATCACTTACGATCCGCTTTTGCAGGGGGCCGCAAGCGGCGCGTCGAGTATCCGAGCCCAGATTGCGCAATCGCCGCGCAGCGCCGTATCACTGGAAGTGCCGATGGTCCGTCTCGATACGGACATCGCGCGGGATCAACTTCCGTCTCCCGACTTTATCAAGATTGATATCGAGGGTATGGAATTTCCCGCTCTCGAAGGAATGAAGAACACTCTTCTGCGTTGCCGCCCGTCGATCTATGTCGAAATGCATGGCGCGACCGATGCCGAAAAGGAAGCTAACGCCAGGCGAGTCATCCAACTTCTTGCGGAGGCCGGTTACCGGGATTTCTTGCACATCGAATCTGGAGTCAAGTTTGACCCTGCGAGCGCATCCGTCGCGCGCCAAGGTCATGTTTTCTGCCCTTCAAGCCCATAGCATCAGGGTCCGCACTCTCTGCTCGCGGCTGCATAATCGCTGCGGGAATGGCGACGGATTTGACTCGAATTTTCCCGTTTTACCCGCCCGATTTGTGAGAGACTCTAACCCGTTTGACGATCTGATGGGTAGGTGCACTTGTGGGCGAACACTCCGAGAGAGCAACGCTCCAAACTGAATCTTCGCTTCTGCTCGGGCGAACGGGTGCAGGCTGGTTTTGCGAGCAAGGCAATGCTCTCTATCGCGAGAAACGATACGAGGAAGCCCTTCGGGTCTTTAATCAAGCCCTCGCGATCAACGCTCACCTGGAAATCGCCTTGTACCTGAAGAGCAATTGCCTTCAGAGCCTGGGCCGATTTCAGGAAGCAGTCGCAGCGTACGATCGGACTCTCGTTATCAACCCGCGCCATGCTTCCGCTTGGAACAATCGCGGAATTGCTCTTTTGAGCCTCGGCCGCATTGACGCAGGGCTTCAGTGCTTTGCGCGAGCTGTTCATTCGGATGCGCGAGAACGGCGCGCCTGGTTCAACCGAGCAATCTGTCTCCACTCCCTCGGCCGCTTCCCGGAGGCCGTCGAATGTTACTCGAGGGTTCTAGCGCTGGACCCACGTGACGGCGAGACCTGGATTGAGAAGGGCAACGCCCTTTACCACGTCCGTCGCTATAGGGAATCGGTCGCGTGCTACGACGAGATTCTCCGCCTCGACTCCCAATCGTCGAGAGCCTGGCTCAATCGCGGTGTCAGCCTGCATTGTCTGGGACGATTCGAAGACGCTGTCGCATCTTATAATCGCGCCCTAAAGCTCGAGCCGCGCGACTGGTGCGGTTGGCACAACAAGGGATTGAGCCTTCATTCCCTGCGCCAATACCAGGGGGCTATCGAGTGCTACGACTCTGCCCTCGAGCTCAACCCGCAGGATGCAAGAGTTTGGACAAATAAAGGAGCGAGTCTCCAGTGCCAGGGCCAGTTCGAAAACGCCATCGGTTGCTACGATCGAGCCTTGCAGGCCGATCCCCGCGCCATAGCAGCCTGGCACAATCGAGCCGATAGCCTCACTTCCCTGCACCGCTTCGAGGAAGCTCTTGGCTCCCGCCATCGCGCGCTGCGGCTCGAACCCATGGCAGGGCGCGGATGGCTGACCAAGTCGAAAACTCACATCGCCCGCGGACAGGAAATGCCGAATCCGCTTGCCCGCTCTCTTTGATTTCGCCCGGACAATCCGTGGCCTGGGTCTCAATCCGTCAACTTGCATCGACGCGCGACCCGATTTTGGGAGGCCGCCGGAAACGCCGCACGGCTATCCGCAAGTCATATCTTATAAGGCATTTCTGTATATGTGAATACAATCAGGCTGACTGACTTTTGTCGGGGACGGCTGGATGCAGCTTAGGGAGTGACTCGCTGGTTTTTTCGAGGATCCTTAGTGCTCTTCTCCAGTTTCTTGAGCTCTTGAAATTGTGACAGCTCTTTCGCAGCCTCTTCCCTCCGGCCCTGTTTGACGTAAGTGCGGCTCAGGAGGTAGTGAGCCTCTGAATACTTCGGGTCGGCCTGGATGCACTGATCTAGGGCAGCTACCTCGGTTTCGCGCCCTCGCGCGCTGTGGATTCTCGCGAGAAGGCACCACGCCTCGCACGATTGGGGGTTAGCCTTCGCCGCCTTCTGAAGATAGGGGAAACTTTCTTCCAGTTTGCTCTGCCGGTAGAGAAGCCGGCCGAGATAAAGGTACGGCTGCTCTCCTTTAACCCCAGACCGCTCGGCAAGCTGGATGGCCTGAAGATAGCATTCCACCGCTGATTGCTCCTGGCCGAGCTCTTCCCGTGTCAAGCCTAGAAAAAGTCTGGCAGGAAGATATTCCGGATTGAGCTTCACAGATTTTTCGAGCACGGGCTCGGCAGGTGGGAACCGGCTGGACGTGTAGTAAAGGGCACCCAGATGAAAAAAGACGAGATAATCATTGGGCGCCAACTGGGACGCGGTCTTCAGTGCCTGCTCAGCGATGTCGGTCCGGTTCAGAAGGATGGCATTGGAAGCGACAAGTTTGAAGACTTCCGCGTCCCGCTGATTCAGTGAGAGCGAGCGCTCCAGGATCTTTATCGATTCGCGATACCTTTGTTCGCGAAAGAGGATTTTGGCCTCAAGAAAGAGAGTCTGGGAGGTCTCACCTCGCAACGCAACTTCCTCGGCCAACAACTTGCGAGCGCCGACGAGGTCTCCTGCATCAAGGAGGGTGTTGATCTCATTGAACCGCCTGTCGTTGCCTGTCGAAGTAGAAGTCTGAGTTCGCGGCCCGCGGAGAGCCAAGCTGCCACCGAAGGCGATCGACGCATGACTCTGCCACACCCCTATAGATAGAATGATGGTTGCCAACATCGGCCAAACGATGCGCAAAACAGCGGCCGCCGTCCCTGCCCATTGCCGGAAGTCATCGCGTCTGTGAATCACCCCGAGAGTGAGGCCTATCTGAGATCGCAAATGCTGTCCCGATCCCGGCGTGAGGTTTGCCATGACTTTGCCCTATGTTACATTAAAACACTGGGGGCGACACCAAGACCCGCTGCCGAATGAAGATTTCTTGGGCCGAAAGAAGACTGGTTGTTGTTTTTGCGGCCGTCCTAGCGCCGGCGCTGGGAACCACCCCGCCGCCCCTCAAGACGACGGCCCAATACGTTGACGATCGCGACGCCGCCAAACTGCATTTTCAATTCCTCAATTCGCCGACTCCCAACAAGTACTTGATCGAGACCATGGGCGGGGGTGTTGCCCTCTTCGATTATGACGGAGACGGCTGGCTGGACGTGTTCTTCGTGAATGGTGCTTCGCTCGGGAACCCTCAGCCGGACAATCAGCCCCCGGACAAGTCCAAACCCGAATACTGGAATCGGCTGTTCAGGAATAACCGTAACGGAACCTTTACCGACGTCACGGAGAAGGCCGGAGTGAAAGGCAAAGGCTACGGCATGGGCGTCGCAGCCGGTGACTACGATAACGACGGGTTTCCCGATCTGTTCGTCACGAACTATGGCGCCTGCATTCTCTACCACAACAATGGCGACGGGACCTTTCGCGATATGACCACGCAATCCGGAATTCAAACCGACGGCTGGAATATGAGCGCGGGCTTTCTGGATTACGACAACGACGGCTATTTAGATCTTTTCGTCACGCGATATCTGCAGTGGAACTTTGCCAGCGGCGCCATGGTCTGCGGACCCAATATCCCCGCTGGGCGCGCCTATTGCCATCCGAACGAATTCAAGGCCGTCTCCAACTATCTTTTCCGCAACAATCACGATGGCACCTTTACCGACGTCAGTGAGCTGAGCAGAATCAAGACGAGCGCAGGCTACGGGCTGGGTGTGTCGTTCGGAGACTTCAATAACGACGGCCGAACCGACATCTATGTTGCCAACGATGCGTTCCCGCAATTTCTCTTCAAGAACAACGGCGATGGCACCTTCACCGAAGAGGCGGCAATCGTCGGCGTGGGTTATACGGAGGATGGGAATACGTTTTCAGGAATGGGAACGGATTTCGTGGACCTGGACAACGATGGATTCCCCGATATCCTAACGACCGCGCTTCCCTACGAGTATTTCGCTCTCTTCCACAACAATGGCAACGGCACCTTTGATTATGCCAGCGTCACTTCCAATCTGGCGGAAATTTCGCGCCCTTACGGTGGCTGGGGCATCCATGCCTATGATTTCGACAACGACGGCGACAACGAGGTGTTCATCGCCACGAGCCACGTGATGGACAACATCGAGGTCAC
>CAZTHM010000251.1:0-5990 GCA_964613505.1 uncultured Acidobacteriota bacterium
GGGAACGACCGGAACCCAAGGTGTGCGAAAGGCGCGGTGGCGCTCCGGCTGCTTGCGCCGCAGGACCAGCACGCCGAGCGAGACGAGCAGAAAGGCGAAAAGCGTCCCAATGTTGGAGAGGTCAGCGAGCGTGCCGATGTCGAAAATCCCGGACGGGATGGCAACGAAGAATCCCGCCGCCCAGGTGCTGATGTGCGGCGTGCGGAAGCGCGGGTGCACCTTGGAGAAAACTCGTGGCAGCAGCCCGTCGCGCGACATCGCGAACCACACTCGCGCCTGCCCTAACTGGAAAACCAGCAGCGAACTGATCATTCCCGTCAGCGCTCCCACGGTGACCCAGCGCTGGACTTTTTCCAGCCCGATGGCCTTCAGGGCGTTGGCCACCGGCGCGGCGTTGCGCAACGTCTCCCAGTGCTGAATCCCCGTCAAAACGATGGCGACCGAAACGTAGAGGACGGCGCAAACAATCAGCGACGCAATGATTCCGAACGGCACGTCACGCTGCGGCTTGGGGCATTCTTCGGCGGCGGTCGAGACGGAATCAAAGCCGATGTAGGTGAAGAAAACGATCGCCCCGCCGGTCAGCACGCCTTGCCAGCCGTTGGGCATGAAAGGTTTCCAATTAGACGTGTTGACGTAGCGCGAGGCCGCGATGATAAATACCAGGATGGCGATGATCTTCACCGTCACCATGAAATTGTTGGCGCCGGCGCTCTCGCGAATGCCGATCACCAGCACCACGGTGATCACCATCACGATGAGGAAGCCCGGCACATTGAAATAGGCGCCGGTCCTTTCACCGGAGACAAACATGGGGGTGCTGAACTCGCGGGGAAGCCTCCAACCGAAGCTCTGCAGCAAGCTGTCGAGGTAGGCGGAGAATCCCACGGCCACGGCCATGTTGCTGACCGCGTATTCCAGGATCAGGTCCCAGCCGATGATCCAGGCGACGATCTCTCCCAGCGTGGCGTAAGTGTAAGTGTAGGCGCTGCCGGCGATGGGAATCATCGAAGCCAGCTCGGCGTAGCAGAGCCCCGCCAACGCGCACACCATCGCCACCATCAGAAACGAAAGCGCGATGGCGGGCCCCGCGCCCGGCCGCCCCGACATCCCCAAGGCGTTGCCGCCATGCAGGAGAATATCGAGCAGCGGCGCCTTCCAGATGGAGCGGACCTGGAGAACTTCTCCCGCCGCTGCGGTGCCCGTGAGGATGAAAATCCCCGTGCCGATGATCGCGCCGATGCCGAGCGCGGTCAGCGACCACGGCCCCAGGCTCTTGCGAAGCTGGTGCCCCGGCCGGTCGGCCGCGGCCAGCAGTTTGTCGATACTTTTGGTGCGCAGGAGTTGGCTGGGCATGAGGACAGTGACGAGTGACAAGTGACGAATGACAAGCAGACCAACCGCCCTCCCCGGGGCGGCTTGTCACTCGTCACTTGTCACTGCTCTTAAGCTACCGCTTCGTCGGCCCGCCCGGACCCTTCTTCTTGACCTTGGGTTTGTGCGAGCCGCGCGGCTCCGTCTGCTTCGGCCTGGGCGGCTGCTTTTTGCGCGCCGCCCGCTTCAGCTTTTTCCGTTCCACTCTGTCTTTGATCTTGCGAGTATTCATAGCTCCCTTTCCGAATATGGAGAAGTGCAGACTGCGAAAGCCTTTCTCCCTCGTTCATCCTTCATCATTCATCATGCATCGTTGCCTTTGCTCACGCCTTTTCGAGCGAGGCAAAGCGTTCGACAAACTTCTTTTGCCCGTAGCCGGGAAAGCTCACGGTCAGCTTCGTATCCTCGCCTTCGCCTTCGCAATCCAGGATGGTTCCGAGGCCGAACTTGGGATGCCGGACGCGAGTGCCGAGCTTCCACCGGCCGGTGCCGCGCGGCGGCGCTCCCAGCCGCAGACCGCCGCTGAGCCTACGAGGCTGCCGCCCGCGCTCGCGCAGGAAGCGCTCGGCGCTCCCCACCGAGTTCACGGCATTCTCCCACGAAGTGCGCGGTTTTATGCCAAATCCGTCAGCTGACGGACCGCTCACCGCGTCTACCAGTTCGCTGGGAACTTCGCGCAGAAAGCGCGACGGCCGCGTTCCTTCGAAGGCTTCGCGCGCGAACGACCGCCGCTCTCGCGCCCAGCTCATCACCAGCCGGTCTTTGGCGCGCGTCATGCCCACGTAGCAGAGCCGGCGTTCCTCTTCGATCCCGGCGTCGTCTTCAAGCGAAAGTTTGTGCGGAAAGAGCCCTTCCTCGAGGCCGGCCAGAAACACCGTGGAGAATTCCAATCCTTTCGCGCTGTGCAGGGTCATCAGCGTGACCCGCGCGCGCTCGTCGAAATCATCGGCATCGGAAACCAGCGCCGCGTGGTCCAGAAATTCCGCCAGCGTTTCGCCGCGCTCTTCCGCCTCCGCCGCGGCATTGACGAGTTCCTGCAGGTTTTCGATCCGGCCCTCCGCTTCAGGCGTGCTCTCCGCGCGCAGCATTTCGACGTAGCGTGTGCGGTCAAGCAGCTCGCGGAAGAATCCGCTCATCGTCAACTGCTCGCGCGCCGCCACCAGTTCACGGATCAAGGCGTAGAAACTTTCGAGCGCCCGCAGGGCGCGCGCGGGAAGCAGCTGGGCGGCCAATTCCTGTTCGAGCGCTTCCCACAAACTCATCTTGCCCCGCCGCGCTGAGTCTCCCAGGGCCGCGAGCGTCGTATCGCCAATTCCCCGCGGCGGCACGTTCACGATGCGCAGGAACGAAGCGCCATCTCGCCGATTCGTCACCAGCCGCGCGTACGCCATCAGGTCTCGAACTTCCGCGCGCGCGTAGAAGCTGAACCCTCCCACCAGGCGATAGTTGATTCCTAATCGCCGCAGGGCTTCCTCGAACCTCCGCGATTGGGCGTTGGTCCGGTAGAGGACCGCGATACTTCCCTGCTCATCGGCCGCCAGCGCGCGCTGGATTTCACTCGCGATGTACAGCGCTTCTTCCTCCGCATCGCCGGCTTCGAACAGGCCCACGCGCGCCCCGCCCGCGCGGTCCGTCCAAAGTGTTTTTCCCTTGCGCGCCACGTTGCGGCTGACCACCGCGGTCGCCGCGTCGAGAATCACCTGCGTGGACCGGTAGTTCCGTTCCAATCGGATGATGCGCGTCTGGGGATAATCTTTTTCGAAGCTGAGGATGTTCTGAATGTCCGCGCCGCGCCAGCGATAGATCGACTGGTCTTCGTCGCCCACCGCGCAGAGGTTCTGGTGCGCCAGCGTGAGCTGGCGAATCAACTGGTATTGAATGCGATTGGTGTCCTGGTACTCGTCAACCAAGACGTAACGAAACGCTTGGTTGTATTGTTCGCAGACGTCGTGCGCGGTGTAGAAAAGCTCCACCGTTTTGAGGAGCAGGTCGTCGAAATCCAGCGCATTCGAATCGCGCAGCTTGCGCTCGTAGCGCTCGAAGACCGTCGCGAGTCTTTCGTTCGCCGGATCCGCCGCCTGACGATAAAGGTCCTCCGGCGTGATGCCGCGATTCTTGGCGTAGCTGATGCGCGAAAGCACCGACCGCGGCGAGGTCACCTGGTCGCTGAGGCCCAGTTCACTCACCACGGTCTTAACGACCCGCGCCTGGTCGTCCTCGTCGTAGATCGAAAAGTCGCGGGTGTAACCCAGGCGATCGACGCTCCGCCGCAACACGCGTACGCAGAAGGAGTGGAATGTCGAAATGTGCGGCCAGGTTTCCAGCGTCTCCGAGAGCAGCGCCGCCACGCGCTCCTTCATCTGGTCGGCGGCCTTGTTGGTGAACGTCACCGCCAGAATGCTTTCCGCCGCGACGCCCTTCTCGCCAATCAGATAGGCAATGCGATAGGTGATGGCGCGCGTCTTGCCGCTGCCTGCGCCCGCCAGAATCAGCACCGGACCTTCGGTGTGCTCAACCGCTTCGCGCTGCTGAGGGTTCAGTTGATCGAGAAGACGGGACATGCGGGTCCGCGACGGCGGACGGCTCTCCTGTGGTAGATGCTGCTCTCAAGCCCGAAAGGGCATTCTACACGATTTCTGGAATTGGCAGGCCGTCTTCGACGAGGGTCTCGATGTAGAGCTGAATCGCTTCGCGGATGTTCGCAACGCCTTCTTCGATGGTTTCGCTTTGCGTGTGGCAACCCGGCAATACCGGGCAAAAAACGTGATAGCCGCCCTCTTCTTCCTTTTCGAAGATCACTGTAAAGCGGCGTGTCATGCCTCACCTCGGCCGATCTCCATTCTACCCGTTTTCAATCTGCAATGGGACACCGTGCGCTCGCAGCTCAGTCATCCTCCTTCTCCCGCTCCCGCATGCGGCGGCGGATGGTGGCGGGATCGTCGAGCGGTTCGGAAGGCCGCGCGGGGCCGGAATGTATTTCCAGCCCGGGCTCGACGACCTTGGCCGGATCGAAGATGCGCGTGTCGGAAGGCAGCGCCGTGTAGGGCGTGAAGTCAGGCTGCTCTGTGAACATATCGGAGAGGTCTGTGGCCGCCGCGTCGTATTGATTCAGCGGAGGCATGCCGAAGATCAAGAAGAAAGTTTTCAGGATGCTCTGCATGCTGGTGTGCGTATGCGAAACGCCGCGCCGCGCGTAGGGGCTGTACATCATCAGCAGGCTGCGGTGGGCGTCAACATGATCCTGGCCATCTTGCGCGTCATCCTCGGTGACGAAGATCGCCATGTCTTTCCAGAACGGGCTGTGGGAGAGAAGGTCGACGAGCTTGCCCAGCGCCAGGTCATTATCAGCGACGTAGGAAGCGTGGTACGCGTATCCATCGGCCGGGCGGGGCGTGGCGGTGTGGTCGTTGGGCAGCCAGATATAGATGAATTGCGGCAGCGGTTCTTTCCCGCTCGCAAAACGCAAATCAAACTCGCGCTTGAATTGCTCGAAGCGGTACTGGTCCGAGATAAACATATTGAAGGAAGCGTAGCTGCGCGAGGAGTTCTGGAAGAGCGCCTGGGCGAGCGGGACGTTGACCGCCTCGCGGATGCCGGTGGGCATCAGGCCCGGCCCATCGCTGTTGCCCGACATGGAAACGCCTTCGCCATAGTTGCGGAAGCTGATCTTGTGCCGCGCCAGGTGCTCCCAGAGCGAACCCGCCTCGAGAAACGATTCCGGCCAGGGATTGTAGGCGACTCCCCCCACGCGCCCGGGCGCCGCCGGATCCGCGACAAAATGAAATCCGTTGCCATAGACCGCCGGCCAGGCGCTCTCCACCAGTTCGTTGGGGTAATTGCCCACCAGCCAGTGGTGGCCGTCCATCGAAACGTCGGAGTCCACGTAGAAGTTGTCGCTGAAGGCAAACCGCCGCGCCAGGGCATGATGATTGGGCGTGACGCGCACATGCTCGAGCGTCGGCTGGTTCTTGTCCTTCACCCTCGCGTCCTCGCCCCAGCGCGCCAGACTGGGCTCACCTTCGATACCGCTGCCCGGAACGGCCATGTCGGCAAATACTTCATCAAAGGTGCGATTCTCCTTCACGATGAAGACGACGTGCTTGATCTTCGCGCTGACTTCGCCAGGCGCAGGAATCGCCGCAGTGGTGGACCGCGGCGTCTCCCGAGCTGTGGGTACGAACCCGTTCCCGCGCAGCACGCGCGCGGTCAGATCTTTGAGCTGCGCCGCGGCCGGCGCCGCCTGGATAGCGACCACTCCCTTCGTGATGTCGCCGATGTAGTCCCCTTCCGGACCGCGTTGGAAATCCGGTCCGCCGTTCGGTCCGGCGCCGAAGCCTTTGGCATTCGAAACGTAAAGCATCTTGCCGTTGGGACTCACCGCCATGCGCGCCGGGAACCACGCCGTGGGGAAGTATCCCAGCACTTTGTCTTTCCGCGCGTCGACCACCGCGATGGCATTGATCCCCGCGCAGGCGACGTAAAGCTGCTTTTCATCCCTGCTGAGTGCCATGCCGAAGGGCAGCACGCCGCGCAAGCCGCGCACGGATTCCGCGGGTTCGACCACCAGAGTGGTTTCTAAACGCAGCGTCTGCGCATCGAGAATCGTGATGCTGTCC
>CAZTHM010000252.1:0-249 GCA_964613505.1 uncultured Acidobacteriota bacterium
GGCGTTGACGCGTGCCGCGTCGAATTTCAACTCGGGCCGGTCGGCCGCCATTTCGACGAAGCGGTGCCAGTCCTGAATCGCTGCCTGCCGATCTACCATTTCGTTGGCCAGGGCCCGGTTATGGTAGGCCTCGGCATACTGCGGGTCCTCCCCGATGGCCAGGTTGTAGGCGGCAACAGCTTCGGTGAATCGGTTTTGATCAAATAGACTATTGCCTTCTTTGAAGGCCGAGACGGCCTTCTCGCGATC
>CAZTHM010000252.1:259-5987 GCA_964613505.1 uncultured Acidobacteriota bacterium
GCAAGGCCTCCGGCAAAGTCGGCAGAGCCTCAAGGATTTGCAACCGGGCGCGGACGCGTGCCGCGTCGAATTTCAACTCGAGCCGGTCCGCCGCGAGCTCGACGAAACGGCGCCAATCCTGCATCGCAATTTGCCGGTCCACCATTTCGTTGGCCAGGGCCCGGTTGTGGTACGCCTCGGCATACTGCGGGTCTTCACCGATGGCGCGGTTGTACGCGGCGACGGCTTCGGTGAAGCGATTTTGATCGAATAAACCATTGCCTTCTTTGAAGGCGGAGACAGCCTTTTCGCGATCCGCCGCGACCGATACCGCTCGGCTGGCCCCAAGCGTCAGCATTACGATTGCAGCAAATACTTTGAAGAAGTCTTTCATGGTCCCTCCCCTACCTGGACACCTGGCGGAGGTCGGCGACACAGACATCCGCCGTCTTCACCAGCCTGACACCAATGGCTCTCATCTCTTCGATGGCCGTGCGCCCGCCTTCTTCCGTGATGGCTTGAATGGCGTCAATGACCAGATCGACTGGAAAGCCGCGGTCTCGCAGGGCAAGCGCGTCGGCGCGGACGCAGTACTCAGTGGCGACGCCGAACACGATACAACGCCGCGGCCCAAGCGATCTCAGGATGGCATCGAAGTTGGGATTGGCGGCGGTGTCATAAGTCGGTTTTTCGATGATCGTCTGGCCTGACCATCGCGCCGGGGGCGTGAATGCGCCCGCGCGGCTCGGAACCACGACCGCGTCAGGGAACTGCGTCTCAGGAATACGCTCTTGGCCAGGCGTCCCGATAACGCAATGGGGCGGCCAAATCTTGAACTCTGGATCGTCCGGCGTATGCGCGTCGGCGGAAGAAATCACCGGAATGTCGTGCTGGCGCGCGAAGGCCATCAATCTGACCAGATTCGGGACTATCGCTTCCGCCCCAGGCACGTAGAGCCTTCCATTCGGCAGCATGAAGTCCGCTTGGGTGTCGATATCAAAGAAGGCAACTTGTTCTTGCACGGGGCGGTCTCCGCAGAAGCTCAATCGGTGCCGGCGCCGCGTGGCACTCCCAGATACTGTTCGCGGACCTCGTCGAGAAGTTGGTCGAGCGCCGGGCTCTTCGCAACCGGGTATGGAGTGGCCTCGCGCAGAGCGCGGTGGCGCTTCGGCAGCCGCGCCACATTGGCAAGCGTTCGGGCGCGAACCTCCGCAAGCGGAAGTGGAGACGCGATTCGACGCCCGTGCTGCATAACCGGTTGGAGCAGGGGTGAAGCGTCCGAGAATCCCTCGGTGGCGCGAGCGATGAGATCGTGATCGAATTGGCCGTCGCGCGAAAAACGGAAGACCTGCTTGCAGCCAGGCCAATGCACCTTCTGATCGCTGAATTTTGTCTTGTACTCGGTGCGGCCCGCGCGCTCGGTCTCCACTAGTTTGTAAACCACACTCAGCGTGGGGACGTCCCGCGAGGTCGTCAGGTCCGTGCCGACGCCAAAGAGGTCAATCGGGGCGCCGTGCGCCAGCAACTCTTCGATCTTGTATTCGTTCAAGTCGCCGCTGGTCACGATTTTCGCGCTCGTGTGGCCATGCCGGTCGAGGATGGCACGGACTTGCCGGCTCTTCTCAAGCAGGTCGCCACTGTCGAGCCTGACGCCGGGCAGCCTGCGCCCCAGCGTCGCGGCGGTCTCCGCGCCCGCCAGCAAGTCGTAAGTATCGATAAGAAGAATCGCGTGCTCCGGATAAGTGTCGAGCAGTGCCTCAAAGCTCTCGCGCTCGGTGGGAAAGACTTGCGTCCAGGAATGCGCCGCCGTCCCGGCGAGAGGGATTCCGTAGAGGTAGCCCGCCAGGACATTGGAGGTGGCCACGCATCCGCCGACATAGGCCGCCCGAGCGGCGCGCAGGCCGGCCTCAGGACCATGCGCCCGGCGCGTTCCAAATTCCAGCACTCCTCTTCCGCGTGCCGCGTCCACTACGCGCGCCGCCTTGGAAGCAATCAGCGTCTCGAAATTGATGACCGAGAGGAGATAGGTCTCGACCACTTGCGCTTCCAGCACCGGCGCGGTGACTTGAAGGATCGGCTCTTCGGCAAAAACCAGCGACCCTTCAGGGATGGCAAGGACTTCGCCCGAAAAGCGGAACGTCTTCAGGTAGTCGAAGAATTCCGCCGAGACCGTCCGGAAGGCAGGCTGGTTGCGTAGAAATTGGATGTCGTCTCCGGTGAAGCGCAGTGACTCCAAATACTCGAGGGCCGATTCGATCCCGGCCGCCACCAGGTATGCGCGCTCAGGCGGGAGTTGGCGGACGAACAGTTCGAAGGTCGCGCGACAATCGATGCGGTGTTCGAAATAGGCCGCCGCCATGGTCAGTTCGTAAAGGTCAACCAGCAACGCGCGACCGGCATGAGGATCGTCTACGTTCAAGGCTACTTTCCCCCAAAATGAGTATGGTTTTGGGTGGGAAGGAAGTCAAGTTGGAGGGGCTAGTGCCGTTCCAACTTCTTGGGCCGAGGCGCTAGCAAGGACACGTTCGCAAAGAAACTGGGGTGGGACCTCGCATGATTAGGTTGGAATAGTTGGAACGGCACTAGCGGCCGCTCAGGGCGCGGCCGATTCGAGCGTGGCCGTGACACTGGCCGTCTGCCCGGGAGCCAGCCGCAGGGTCTACTCGTAGTCGCGACAGCCCGCGAGCGAGATCCGCACATGGTGCTCGCCGCGGCCGAGACTGGAAAGCTCGGTTCGCCCGGCCGAGCGCGTTGTCCCGACGGGTTCGTCATCGATGTACGCCTGCGCGCCGCCCGGTGTACGACATCGTTGCAGAGGAGGACCTGAATCGGCGTCGGCGATGATCGGTTTTAATCTCGCCAGGGAAAACCTCGTTTGACCCCAGGGAGGAGAGGGATTAGACTCGTACTAACGTGCGAACAAGGGGGCGCTTTGACGATGCCTGATCTCAATGTCTTGGAAGAGTTGTCGAATGCCGAGGTGGTCGGAGTTCGGAAAGCCGCCGGTTTGCAGGTGTTTGACCTCCGCTGGCCGGTGCGCGATGGGCACGACTACGTCACGCTGGACGACGCGCTGGAACAGAACTTGCTCGACGTAACCGAAGTTAGCTCCGGTGGAACTGTGCCCGCCCTCAAGGTGACGAACAAATCCGAGCACATGGTTTTCCTCATGGCCGGTGAAGAACTGGTGGGGGGCAAGCAGAACCGCGTGCTCAATGCCAGCATGCTCGTGCCCGCCAAAGGCGAGATGCCCATCCCGGTCACCTGCGTGGAAGCCGGGCGCTGGGGTTACAAGTCTGGCCGCTTCTCCAGCGGCGCGAGTTCTTCCCATCACAACCTGCGCGCCATGATGTCAAAACAAGTGACGGGAAGCTACCGGGCAACCGGCGCCCCGAAATCCGATCAAGGTGCGGTTTGGGGCGAGATTGCACGGAAAATGAGCAGCATGGGGTCGCAGTCGTCTTCTGGCGCGTTGCACGATTTTTACGCAGACTACTCCAAGAAGTTCGATGAAGTCATCCGCACTCTACCCGCCCGCGAAGGGTGTAATGGCGCGGTCTTCGCCATCCATGGGAAGATCGCGGGCGCGGACCTGTTCGACAAACCCGTCACCCTCATGAAGCTGTGGACGAAACTGATTAAGAGTTACGCCGCCGACGCTCTGGAGAATCCGCCCGACAATCCCGCCCCGGTCGAATCGAAGCAAGTGGCGGAATGGCTCAGGTCGGCTAGCTCCGCCCGGCAACAATGGTTCGATTCGCCCGGCGTCGGTATGGACGTACGCATCGAAGCCAAGCAATTGATGGGCGCCACGCTGGTGGTGAACGAGCGCCCCGTGCACGTTGAGTTGTTCCGGGAAGAAGAGCCCATGCCCGCTTGACTCGTTTGACGCAGGGCCGAGCGCCGAGGGGGCGCCCGTTCTTTAACTGCGTCTCAATTTCCTGCTCCGCCCGTGGCGGGGAATCCCTCCAGATCCGCGTAGTTGGTGGTCATGCGAAGTGAAACCCGCCGGTCGTCCTGGCTGATTTCGACGCCTTGGAAGGGATTGGGCTTGCTGGGATTCAGATTCTGCCAAGCCATCTGCTGGAACATCTTCAGACCCTCAAAGACCTGACGCGTACTCTGGGCAGACTCCGAGGAGTTGCAGTCCATTTTGACGTCCAGGCGAATGCGGTCGGCGGTGTCAATACTGTAGGTAAGCGCCTCGACCGATTGGAACGCCTTGCTCCAGTCCATCTGCAGACCGCCTTGGGCCGGCAGCCAGGCTCGAAAGAAGTCCGCGATCGAATCACCCATCGCAACGCCCCAGATCGGCGCCTCTTTCTGAGCTTCGTTCACCAGCTTCGCAAAGCGCTCGTTCGTGCTCAGCCCGGGCGCCTGACCTTCGCGCGCTTCCAGCATGGCGCTTAGCGACTCCTGGGGCCCGAAGGCACCCAGCGAGTTCTGAATTACCACCATGCAATTGCTGGCGGATTCGGATCCCGCGCAGAAGGCCGGGAGGCCGCCAATTGTAGCGACGGAAATGCCGGCGGCCGAGGCACGATCCGAAACTCCCTTGGCGGTGAAGCGTCCGACGACCATGCCTTCCAATTCCATCATTGACGAACCGGGCCGCCAGCCCAGCACGATTTCATCGATGTCGCCCTCCTGCACACCAAGCTTCGCGAAGGACTCCTCCATGGCGCGCAGCCGCGGACCTACAAAGCGCTGCCGAAGATTCTGGTAATTGGGCAGCGACCGCAGCTTGGTAAGGCGCGAATACTCCACGCGCACGGTCTGTGGCGAAAAACTCGCGAGGGATTCCTTGACCAGATCCTGACCCTGTGCGACCAAGGGTATCGCCAAGGCCGCCAGGATGATTCCACAACAATAGACACGGCGCTTTTTCATTCCCTGCCTCCTGCAATCTCTGCCTCTCAAGATGGATGCTTTTTAACTTTCGCAGGTTTACCCACCCGCGTCAATACCCGCGGCGGCGCGGTCTCCCGATTCTGCTCAACCCCCGGTCTGCTTGATGACCAGCACTTCCCTGCGGCCGGAGCGCGTTAGGAAAGTCTTCACGCTGCATTGAGGAGCGAGACGTTCCATCTCACGGTTGGAGAGAGCACTATAAGCGAAAGGCTTGCGGCCTTCCGGGTCGAAAGCGAGGGCAGTCAAGTTGACGAGCCACCACCTCATCTCCGCGCCCGCGCCCAGGTTGGGCTCGCGCAAGAGACAGAACAGCACGCCTCCGGGCTGCAGGCTTGCAAGCCAACGGTTCATCAAATCGGGCAAGGCCTCGCGCGGGAGCAAATCGAGCAGGTGCCAGCCGAAAATCGCGGAAAGGGACTCCGCTGGGAACTCGGGAAGCTGCTCAAGGAACTTTGCGGCATTGAACACCGGGACTTTCCCGCTGCGGTTCCAGAATGTTGCCAGACTTTTGAGGCAGGGCGTGATGAGGTCAGCGACGTGAACTTTAGCCCCGCGTCGGAGAAAAACGTCAACGGTGGCCTGCGAGACCGGACCGCAGTCGAGAATCTGGGGATGAGGAACATCGCGAAGATACTTCCACAGCCACTCCAGGGCGGGGCTGGCGGTTGCGGAGCCAGAAACGGATGGAGAATTCTTGGCGGAACTCGGCTGGCCAGGCATTGGGGACATCAGCAGAAACTCACAAATACACGCGCGCGGCGCCCGGCAATCTCGCCGACCGGCTGCCCCTACGCGCCGACCTTGAAAGCAGCCGAGGCAGCCAACGGGTGCGACGCTT
>CAZTHM010000253.1:0-5953 GCA_964613505.1 uncultured Acidobacteriota bacterium
TCAGGGCAAGAACTTTTTGAAAATCGGCGATGTCGCGCGGCTGGTGGGAATCTCGCCGACGGTTCTCCGATCGTGGGAGAGCCTGGGCCTGATTCGCCCCCAGCGCACCCGCAGCCGCTACCGGCTTTACACGCCTGAAGACCTGCGCTTGCTGAAACGCGCGCGGTTCCTTCGTAAGGTGCGCGGACTCAACGCTCAGGCAATCGTTCACCTACTCAAGGGCCAAGGTTTGCTGCCCCGCGCGCGGGGAAACAATTCGATGCCGCTGAGCACGCGCCTACGCAACCTTCGTCTAAAGCGCCAACTTTCTTTGTCCGCCGTGGCCAAATCCACCGGAATCTCTGTGAGTTTCCTGAGTGCCATCGAACGCGGCCAGATGAGCGCTTCCGTGGGCACGCTGCGCAAACTGGCGCGCTTCTACAGAATCAACATCCTTCATCTCTTCAATCCTTCGGCGGCAAACCCGTATCGTGTCAGGCCGGCGGAGCGCAAGGTGCTCGAGGCCGGCGAGGGCGTGCGCATGGAATTGCTCGCCTGGGGGAACACGGTGATGGAACCCCACCTGTTCCGCATCGCGCCGGGAAAAGGCAGCGGCGAAGCCTACGCGCACGAGGGCGAGGAGTTCCTCTATCTATTGCAGGGAGAGCTTGAGATTTCGCTCGACGATGCCGAGCAATTCCGCCTCCGGCCAGGCGACAGCTTCTATTTCGAAAGCAACACTCCCCATCGTTGGATGAACCCGGGACGAAAAGAAACTTGGGTGCTCTGGGTAAATACACCGCCCACGTTTTAAGAACAGTAGTCAGTTGTCAGTTCTCAGTTGTCAGGGAAAGTTGAAAGCCAGAATTCCCGGCCTCGGGTGTTCTCCTGTTGCCTGTCAACTGTGGACTTCTCGCGATGGTACGGGGTGTGGCACTTCCTGGGGACTTGAACTCGAGATGTCCAACCGTGAATCGCCGGGATGATCCAGGCGCCCGTGCCGGGAGAAACGTTATGAATTCGAACCGCAGGGATTTCATCAAGTTCATCGTGGCGGGCTCTGTGGCCTCGGGATGTCCGTATGACATTGCCCTGCGCGCCGAGCCTTCGAAACGTCATCCGCATGTAGATGGCGAGGACAATGCCATTTGTCATGAAATCCGCGACGGGCATCGCTTTCATCCGGGGCCTGTCACCAAACGGCACGATGTGGTGATTGTCGGCGGAGGCGTCAGCGGGCTGACCTCGGCCTATCTCCTGCAACGACGCGATTTTCTGCTCCTCGAAAAGGAACCGCACTGGGGCGGAAATGCCTACCTCGAGCAGTATCAAGGCCAGGCGTTCGCCACCGGGGCCGCATTCATCGAGACCAGCGAAGCGCCCGCGCGTGATCTGGCAAATGAAATCGGCCTGGAAGTGCTGCCCGTCCAGAACCGCGACGGGACGATTATCAACGGGGAATTCAACCCTGCCACGTGGCAGGAGGGGATCGAACACCTACCCTATCCTGCCGAGGTGCGCGCCAGTTTCAAGAAATTCCGGGATGATCTGCTGGCCGTTCCTCTGAAAGGTCGTGCGAACGAACTCGACGCCGAACCCTTTTCAAAGTACTTCCAGAGCTACTCACCTGAGGTCAAACTTTGGTGGGACACTTTCGGGCCGTCCAACTGGGGGGCGCGAACCGAGGAAACGTCGGCGTGGCTGGGTATTGGAACCGTACAAAGCATCGCCGGCGAGAACGCGACCGACAAGCGATTCACCTGGCCGGGCGGACTGGGCGCCAT
Organism: uncultured Acidobacteriota bacterium; assembly: GCA_964613505.1. GTDB lineage: Bacteria > Acidobacteriota > Terriglobia > UBA7540 > UBA7540 > CAZTHM01. The sequence goes on from CAZTHM010000253.1 coordinate 1,764, forward strand.
CACCAGACGCTTGGCGGAGATTCTCACGCCTCGCCACCACGAGCGAATGCACACCGGCTGCACCATCGTCGGAGTCGAGCAGCAGAAGCAGGAAGCCCAAGTTACCTACATGCACCAGGGAAGACTCCGGACTGTGGCCGCGAAAGCTGTCATCATGGCGACGCCGAAGTTCATCACGTCGCGGCTTGTGATGGGCCTTCCTGCCGAGCAAGAAGCGGCGATGAAGAAACTCCGCTATATCCCGTATCCAGTCGTAAACCTGGTGTTCGACAGGCCGGTGTTCAATCGCGGCTTCGACACTTGGTGCCCGGGAAACACCTTTACCGACTTCATCGTTGCTGACTGGACCGTTCGCAACCAGCCCGGCTACCGGCAGCGGCATAACATCCTGACCTTTTACACGCCGCTTGCCGAAAACGAGCGGAGTATCCTGCTCACCGAGGAAGGGAGCCGCGATCTCGCCGGCTGCGTGCTGCGCGATTTTCAGAAGCTGTTTCCTGGTTCCAAGGTGGATCCAGTGGAAGTTCACATCTATCGCCGCGGGCATCCTCTTTATATGTCCACGCCGGGGAACTTCACCCAGGTTCAGCCTCTCACCCGCCGTCCGATGGAGCGCATCTTTTTCGCCAATACCGATTCCGAAGGCCCCATTTCGACCACCGCGTACGCCATCGAGGCCGCGCGCCGCGCCGTCAGCGAAGCGGAGCGCTGCCTGGCGGGGAAGCCCGTTGCCGCCCGGGCTGCACGGCTGATTTCCTGACGGGCGGCGGCACACCCCGAAACAACTGATATACTGGAGTTCTCGAGGAACCTGAATTGAAAGCGAACCTCCGCAACATCGCCATCATTGCGCATGTGGACCACGGCAAGACGACGCTGGTGGACGCCATGCTCTGGCAGAGCGGCATCTTCAAAGCCACGCAGGAAGTGGTCGACCGCGTCATGGACTCGAACGAGCTCGAGCGGGAACGCGGCATCACCATCCTGGCCAAGAACACCGCTGTGACCTATCAGGGTGTGCGCATCAACATCGTCGATACGCCCGGCCACAGCGACTTCGGCGGCGAAGTGGAGCGGGCGCTCAAGATGGTGGACGGAGTCCTCCTGCTCGTGGATGCGAGCGAGGGTCCGTTACCACAAACGCGCTACGTTCTCCGCAAGGCCCTGGAAGCGAAACTGCCGCCCATCGTGGTGGTTAACAAAATCGATCGCAGCGATGCGCGGCCGCAGGAAGTGGTAAACGAGATCTATGACCTTTTCATCGATCTCGACGCCCACGAAGACCAGCTTGATTTCCCCATTCTTTACACGATCTCCCGCGACGGAATCGCCAGGACTTCGCTCGATGACCCTTCGGAAACTCTGAAGCCTCTCTTCGATGCCATCCTCGCCACGATTCCTCCGCCCAAGGGAGACGCCTCGGGGCCGCTACAATTGCTCGTCGCCAACCTCGACTACAGCGATTATCACGGCCGGCTGGCGCTGGGGCGGATCTTCTCCGGCACCTTGCGGCGCGGCGATGAAGTGGCCCTGGTCAAGCTGGACGGCAGCGTCGTGAAAACACGCATCACCAAGCTTTATGGGTTCGAAGGATTGGAGCGCACGGACCTCGAGGAGGCTGGGGTAGGAGACATCGTCGCCATCGCTGGGGTCGAGGGCATCACGATCGGCGAAACGGTGACCAGCGTCGAAACGCCACGTCCGCTCGCGCACATTCCCATCGACGAGCCGACCATCTCCATGGTTTTCACCATCAACACCTCGCCCTTCTCCGGCCGCGTAGGGACGTTCGTCACCTCCCGGCACCTGCGCGAGCGGCTGGACAAAGAACTGCTCACCAATGTCTCCATCAGCGTTGAAGAGCTGGACAACACCGACGCCTTTAAGGTGCTGGGCCGGGGCGAGCTGCAACTGGCCATCCTGATCGAAATGATGCGGCGTGAAGGCTACGAACTGGCCGTGGGCAAACCCGAAATCGTCACCCGCACAAGCAACGGAAAATTACAGGAGCCGGTCGAGCAACTGATCATCGACGTGCCACAGGAGTTCGTGGGCGTGCTGATGCAGGAAATCGGCATAAGGAAAGGCGTGAACACCAAGATCGTGAGCCACGGGACGACAGGCACGGGGCGGGTGCGCCTCGAGTTCTCCATCCCTTCACGGGGACTGATCGGACTGCGCAGCGAAGTCCTGAAGATGACCCGCGGCACCCTGGTGATGAACACATTGTTTGACGGTTACACGGATTGGCAGGGCGATATTCCCTCGCGATTGACCGGAGCCCTCGTCGCCGACCGCGCGGGCCGCACCACCAGCTACGCACTCTACAACTTGCAGGAGCGCGGTGAACTGTTCGTCGGCCCAGGCGTGGATGTCTATGAAGGCATGTTGATTGGCCAAAGCGCGCGCTGGGACGACATGGACGTAAACGCCGTGAAGGAAAAAAAGCAAACCAACATGCGCGCCTCCGTCGCCGACGAAGCGATCCGCCTGGTCCCCATCCACCCGCTTAACCTGGAAGAGGCCATCGAGTTCATCGCCGAAGACGAGTACGTGGAAGTGACCCCGCAGTCCATTCGGCTGCGCAAGAAAACCCTGGAAGCAAACAAGCGCCCCCGCAAATACCGCAACAAAAACCCGGAGTAGATAGCGGAAAGACTCCCCTGCAAGAAACAGAAACCTTGAGATTCCCACGCTCTTTACTGTAGTTTAGAAAACGGGATGTCAGGAAACACAGAAGGTCGCTCTTGGCGGCCGCTGGCACAAAAGACTTCTCATGATTCCGAACCCTCCGGCTGCGAGCAGGGGTCAGGAGCGGCGCTTGACGGACGCCTGCGGGCGGGGGCGCCGCGCTCGTGCCACTTGAGAGGGGCTGTCGCCGCATGCGCGGCGGGTGTTTTCATTGCTGCCGCCCTCCTGTTCGCTGAAATTGGAGCGGTCCCTTCTTCCGCTTCGCCCCCTTCCGCCCCAGGACCTGTCACCACCGGCCCCATTACGTTCAAGGACGTGGCCGCCCTTTCGAAATTCTCCTACGTCTCGAACAATGACTTCAAGATCCGGAAGTACTTTCCCCAGCCGATGTGCGGAGGCATTGCGGCGCTCGATTTTGACAACGATGGGAGATACGACCTCTTCTTTACCAACGGCGCCAAACTTCCCGATCTGAAGAAGGTCGACGCGTCGTTCTACAACTGTCTGTTGCGAAACAAGGGAGACGGCACGTTCGAGGACGTGACTGAGAAAGCCGGCCTGACCGGCGCTCACCTCGATTTTTCCTTTGGGGTCGCCGCCGGCGACTACGACAACGACGGGTATACCGACCTCTTTATCTGCAACGCCGGCCGCAACGCTCTCTACCACAACAACGGAAACGGGACCTTTACTGACGTTACCACCGGTTCCGCGTTGGACAGCAAGCCGACGGACCTGCTCAGTGTGTGCGCCGCGTGGTTTGACTACGATAACGACGGGCTGCTCGATCTCGTCGTCTCCGAATACACCTACTGGAATCCCCAGACCGACATCCGGTGCACGATGGGCGAGCAGGACCTCTACTGCAATCCGCGCATTTACAAAAGCGTTCCCCACAATCTCTACCGCAACCTGGGCAAAGGCAAATTCGAAGACGTCACGGAGAAGTCTGGCTTCTCCAAGGCCCTTGGAAAAGGAATGGGGATCGGCATCGCGGATTTCAATGGCGACGGCTCCGTGGATGTATTTGTCGCGAACGACACGGAACCCAATTTTCTCTACCTCAACAAAAAAGATGGGACGTTTGAGGAGGTCGGTCTCGCTTACGGAGTGGCGTACAACGACGACGGCGCTTCGGTCTCCGGCATGGGTTGCGACGTGAAAGATTTTAACAACGACGGCTGGGTAGATGTTTTCTACAGTAACCTGCAAACTCAGATTTTTGGGCTGTTCCTCAACGAGGAAGGCCAACCTTTTCGTTATGTTTCGCCGATCACGAATATCCAGAAACTCAGCCGCTACATGTCGGGTTGGAGTAATGCGTTCATCGACTACAACAACGACGGGTGGAAGGATATCTATTCGTCGAACGGCGACGTTGATACCATGGGGAACAATTCCAAGCAGCACGACACCTTGTGGGAGAATGTGGAAGGGAAAACTTTTGCCGATGCCACGCAAAACGCCGGCCAGGATTTCCTACACCTGGGTTATCAGCG
>CAZTHM010000254.1:0-5941 GCA_964613505.1 uncultured Acidobacteriota bacterium
GCCTGCGTTGTACGTCGAAGCATAGGTAATCTCAGCCGTGTTGATAGTCCGGACCGACCCGACAGCCGAGGCCTGGTTCGCCGCAATGCGCGACCGCAGCAGGTTCGGAATTGCAATCGCCGCGATGATCAAAATGATCGCCACGACAATGAGCAGCTCAATCAAGGAAAATCCGCGTGAATCCTTTCTCATTCTTTCCTCCTTTTTCGTACCATTCCCAGGTGTTCAAGAATGGCCGACTTGGATGGAGCAAACCGGGTGCCAAATGCATTCGCAATCAGAGTTTTAGAAATCAAGCAAGGTCTCATGGTTTCATCGCGTTACGGGCCGCCAGGTTAATTGCAACAGGGCTCGAATGAAAGTCCGCGGGGTGCCTGCCGGTTATTGGCAAGCGCTCATGACAATTTTTGTCACCTGGAATGCGAGTTCGCCCCGTAGAGATGTGCTCTAGAGTCCGTATTTCTTGGCGTAGTGCCGGAGCGACCGGTACGACATTCTGAGCAGTTCTGCCGCCCGCGTCCGAACTCCACCCGCTTTGCGCAGAGCTTCGGCCAGGTACTGTCTTTCGATTTTTGCGATGTGGGCTTCGAAGTCCATCCCCCCTTCGGGGATCTGGACAAGCCGCTCGCCGAGGACGGTCACTCCGGAGACCGACTCGGGGAGGTCGTCAAGACGCAGGAGGCCATCGCGTTCGCCGCTCACCGCGACGGCGCGCTCGATGGCATTCTCCAGTTCCCGCACGTTCCCCGGCCACGCATGGCGCGTGATCGCAGCCAGGCTCGGCGCATCAAAATCCCGGACGGGCTTTCCCATCTGGAGGCAGAACTTCCGAAGGAAATGCCGGGCCAGTGGTTCGATATCATCCTTACGCTCGCGCAGCGGCGCAACGTGGACGGGAATCACGCTGACGCGATAGAAGAAATCCTCACGGAACTGCCCTGCCGCCACCATCGCCTTGAGGTCCCGGTTGGTCGAAGCGATGAGTCGAACATCCACGGCGGCGTCGGACGTCCCGCCCAGGGGGCGAATCTTCCGTTCCTGCAGCACGCGCAGCAGTTTGACCTGCATCGTCAGGCTGGTTTCGCCAATTTCGTCAAGGAAGAGGGTCCCGCTGTTGGCCGATTCGATGATGCCCTTCTTGTTGGAGTCCGCACCTGTGAAAGCCCCCTTGAAGTAGCCGAAGAGCTCACTCTCCAGAAGCGTCTCAGGAAAAGCCCCGCAGTTGATCGACACGAAGGGCTTCTCGCGGCGCGTGCTCGCCTCGTGGATGGCGCGGGCGACAAGCTCCTTTCCCGTGCCGCTCTCGCCGGTGATGAGGACGGTGCTGGTGGTCGGCGCGACCGTCCTTACCATTTCCAGGATGGCCTGAATTTTCTGACTGCGCCCAACGATATTGTTTTGCGCGAAGACACGGAGCAGCTCGCGGCGGAGGCGGATGTTCTCCTCGCGCAGCGCCAGCTCCTCCAGGGCGCGAGCGACCACCAGGCGGAGTTCCTCGACGAGCTTATCCGTCTTGATAACGTAGCGGTACGCGCCCAGATTCAAAGCCTGGATGGCCGTCGTGACCGTGGGAACGGCGGTGATTAGGATGAAGCCGGTGGGGTTGCGGCTGGCCTGCGCTTGCTCCAGAAGCTCGATACCCGTGAGGTCGGGCATGCGGATATCGGAAATGATCAGGTCGTAGACCTGGGTTGCCAGCTTGGTCAGTGCGGCTTTTCCGCTGGAGACCGTCTCGACCACGTGCCCGTCTTTACGGAACGCGATCTCGAGCAACTGGCAGAGCGATTTCTCGTCGTCAACAACCAGTAAGCGGGCCATAGGAATTCTGAATTATGAATGAAGAATGGTGAATTACAGAGCCGTCAGCTCTTGCCTGTCAAAGAACTTCTTGCTCTGCCCAGCGCGCCACCTCAAGTCCGGGCAATTCATAATTCACCATTCATCATTCCGCATTTACTTCGGCTGCGTGCGCGGCAGCTCGATGATGAAGCGCGTTCCCTTCCCGGCCGCCGACCTGACCTGAATGTGGCCGTGGTGGGCCTCGACGATCTGATAAACGATCGCCAGGCCCAGTCCCGCCCCGTTGCTGAATCCTGCCTGGAAAGGCTCGAAGAGTTTCTCCAGTTGAACTTCGCTCAATCCCACGCCATTATCCATTAACATCACCCGGAGGTTCTGGGCCGCCCCATCTTCGACCTCGGCCGTCAACGTTCCTCCCTCCGGCATGGCCTTTAAGGAATTATCGCAAATGTTCCAGAAGACCTGCCGCAACTTATCCGGGTCCGCGCAGGCGATCACCGGGCGTTGCGGCAGTTTTCGCTCGACGCGGTAGCCCGGGCCGAAGGACGGGTGATGCTCGATCAACAGCAGGGTTTCCTCCAGGAGGTTGAGCACATCCACGTCGCGAAATTCGAAGCGCTGGTCACGCGAGTAGACGAGAAAATCCGACACCAATTTGTTGAGCCGTTCAGATTCGCGGCTGACGATGTCGATCAGCTTGGCCTGGTCGTCGTCAAGCTGAGCGAGGCCCTGGAGCAGCTTGACCGAGCCGGCAATCGACGCCAGGGGATTCCGGATTTCGTGCGCGATGCCGGCGGACAATCGCCCCAGCGACGCCATGCGGTCTTTGGCGCGATATTCCGCTTCCAAGCGTTTTTCCTCCGTGAGGTCCTGGAAGCTGTACACGTGCCCAAGGTCCCCCATTTCCGGCACGACGAGCGGGGATGCGGCGATGGCGAGAATCCGCTGTTCCCCGCGCGGGTGCTGAAAGGTGACCTCCTGCCGCACACTGGGGCTCGCAGATTTCCCCGCTCCCCCGCTTTCCAAGGGAAGGGTCTGGAAGATATCCGTGATGGGGCGCCCGTAGACACCCTGGGGTTCGTGGCCGAGGATGGCAGCCCCGGCAGGGTTCAGATCTCGAATCGTCCCATCCAGGTCGGTCGTAATCAGTCCGTCGCGCATGCTCCGAATGATGTTCTCGTTGATAGCCTGCAGGCTCGCGACTTGCCCGCTCTTGTCGCGCAGTTCCGCGCCCGTCTTGCGCAGGCTCTCCGCTAAGTAGCTTGCCAGATAGGCGACCGCGAAGAAACCGAAGAGGCTGGCGAAGATCTTGATTTGGAGTGTCCCCAGGTCCGGGCGGTTCGTGGAGGATGTCGCCAGGAAACGCAAGGTAGGGTAATCCCCCGTGAACTGAGGGTAGAGGCTGGGGAGATAGGCCGACTCCAGGAGGAATCCCATCAGCACGAAGCTGATTGCCGCCACCAGAAAGACGCGCGCGCGCGGCAGCAGCATGCTGGCCAGGATGATGGCCACCAGATAGAGCGACAGGTAGTTGCTGTCCAGGTCTCCGGTAACGTGGACGACGGCCGTGATGATGCACACATCCGAGAGAATCTGCAGGTAGGCCTGCTGCAGGTAGTCGCGGCTCATCTGGTTGTAGATCAGGAAGAAGAGGTTGAACGTTAACCAGAGGATGATGATGAAGCCCAGGTACTTGACCGTGTCGGGCCGCGCCGGATCGGGAACCAGTTGCCGGATGGAGTATTCGATGGCGAAAACAAAGGTGATGATGACGAAGCGGATCTTGATGACGTAGGGCAGCCAGGACTGGAGTTCACCTGTGGATTTCATGGAAACGCCAGGCGGAATTATAGAGGGTGCGGCGCTTCAAGGCCAGCGGCGATTGCGCGGAGAAACTCCCCGGTGGAAATCCGTCTGTTTCCTCTCCAGCCCCCAAGGGCTCTCGAAAGGAGTCCCGGGGCCTGCACAGGAGGCCCCGGAACAATGCTCGGAAAACCTGCGACACTTACCCAGCCAGCTTGCCGATCAAGCTGAACAGCGGCAGGTACATGGAGATGACCACGCCGCCCACGACGATGCCGAGGAAGAGGATCATCATCGGCTCCATGGCGGTCAGCAGGTCGCCCACGGCTGCGTCCACCTCGTCTTCATAAAAATCCGCGATTTTCTGAAGCATCGCATCGAGGGCGCCCGTCTGTTCGCCCACTCCGATCATCTGCACCACCATGTTCGGGAACACACCGGTTTCGCGCAAGGGGTCGACGATGGTGCGCCCGCCTTCGATGGCTTTGCGGACGCCCATGATGGCCTTCTCGATCACCGCGTTGCCGGAAGTGCGGGCCGTAATCTCCATCGCCTCGAGCATGGGGACGCCGCTGGTGATCAGGGTACCGAGCGTGCGCGTGAACATCGCCACGCCGATTTTCCTCATCAGCGAGCCCAGGACCGGGATCTTCAGGATGATGGTGTCAATCATCATCCTGCCGGGGGGGGTCTCGTAGTAGCGCTTAAACCCGTACCCACCGCCAATCAGCAGGAGGATGAAGGGTACCGCGAAAGTCCCCACCGCCGTGCTCAAGCCGATGACGATGCGAGTCGGCAGAGGCAGCTCCACTTGCAGGCCGGCGAACAGCGACCCGAAGATCGGCACCACCTTCCACAGGAGCAGGAAGATGACGCCCCCGGCGATGACTAAGACGCCCACGGGATAAATCAAGGCGGACGTAACTGCCCGCCTTAATTTTACCGCCTTTTCGATGTGGCCCGACAGGCGCTGCAGGATGGTATCGAGAATACCGCCCGTCTCGCCCGCCTCCACCATGTTGCAGAAAAGGTCGTCGAAGATTTTTGGAAACTGGCGGAGCGCGTTGGCCAGCGTCGACCCGCTTTCCACCGACGAGCGGACGGCCGAAAGGGCCTTGGCAAAGCCCTTGTTCTCCTGCTGCGTCGCCAGGATTTCCAGGCACTGCACCAGCGGCAGTCCGGCATCGATCATGACCGAGAACTGGCGGGTGAAGATGGCCAGTTCTTTGGCGTTGACCTTCCCCACGACTTTGGGTTTGGGGATGGCGATTTCCTTGCCCTTCTCGACGATTCGCGTGGGGGTAATGTTCTCCCGCCGAAGCACTGCGTCCAGAGCTTCGCGGCTGGGGGCGGCGCGGGTTCCGCTAATCTGCTCCCCCGTCCGAGACGTGCCACGAAATTCGAATTGCGGCATCGCTAGGTCACCTCGCTAATGGGCGTTGGTTTCCCCCCCTGATCCTGTCTGTCCCCGCCCTTGGGAAACTCGCGGAGCGAGTTCTGGCGCCCCAAGCGCTAACGCTTGGCGGGAGTGTAAGCCGGTGCGCGTTGCGGGCCGCCGCCGGCGGGAGCACCGCGATTGATCATGTCCTGGAGTTCCTCGGCGTTACTGGAGCGCGCCAAGGCCGTCTCCAAGGTAATCTGTCTCTGCATGTAAACCGAATAGAGCGACTGGTTGAAAGTCTGCATCCCGAACTTGTCCTGGCCGGACTGCATCGAGGAGTAGATTTGGTGAATCTTATCTTCACGGATCAGGTTGCGGATGGCGGCATTGGGGACCAGGATTTCCATGACCATGGCCCGCCCGCGCCCATCCACCCGAGGCAGCAGCGCCTGGCACATGACCCCTTCCAGGACCAATGAAAGTTGCGCGCGAATCTGCGACTGCTGGTGGGATGGGAATACGTCGATGATGCGGTTGATGGTGGAAGAGGCCGAGTTGGTGTGCAGTGTGCCAAACGTCAAGTGGCCGGTTTCCGCGATACGCAGCGCCGACTCGATGGTTTCCAGGTCGCGCATCTCGCCGATCAGCACCACGTCGGGGTCCTCGCGCAGGGCGGCGCGCAGGGAATTGGAAAAAGAGTGAGTATCCGAGTGTACCTCGCGCTGGTTGACCAGGCATTTCTTGTGCGGGTGGATGAACTCGATGGGGTCCTCGATCGTGATCATGTGCTCGTAACGTGTCTCGTTGATGAGATTGAGCATCGTGGCGAGCGTCGTGGACTTGCCGCTGCCCGTGGGGCCGGTCACCAGAATCAACCCGCGGGGCTTCTCGCAGAGCTTCCGGACCACCTGCGCCAGACCCAACTGGTCGAAGGACTTGATCTCGAAGGGAATCACA
>CAZTHM010000255.1:0-3100 GCA_964613505.1 uncultured Acidobacteriota bacterium
GTGCGAAAGGGGGGACTCGAACCCCCACCCCTTGCGGGACCAGATCCTAAGTCTGGCGCGTCTGCCAAATTCCGCCACTTTCGCGTTGCGCTTCAGTATAACGCACGTATGGCCCGGCTGTGTCCGCCTCCAAATGTGGCGTGCCCGAATAGATTGGACTAACGGCCCGAGTAGTTTGGAAAAAATGACCGAATAGTCTGGACTGAAGTGGGCAGAGACACATCAAGGGCAGCGTAACAGGGCCAGCTCAGGCCTGACGCTACCCTTTTCGTCTTGTCGTGGCCGGGCCAGATAAGCGGTTCACACTGCCACAGAATCCTAAATCTCGCGTTAGGTGGGCCAGCCCTAGGCGCGCGTGGCTGGCTGCCTGACCACGGTGTACGCCGTCAAATTCACATCCCGCTCCGTGACGGCGGCCGAAATCGCGCTCACCTATTCGTCGATTCCCGCTTGGCCGCCATACACCGGCCCCTGAAAGATGACCTGGAACACCTGCTGGCGCTCTTCGGCGCCGCTGAAATCTTGTGCGGTTTTTTTGTGGTGTTCCTGGAGCTTCGCCAGGGTCAGGTTGTGCTCCTCGATCTCCTGATCATTGAGATCGCTGGCGTTCGTCAATCCGACGACTCTCTGCGCCAGGGCCGCAACATCGGGCTGGCTATTCGAATAGACCTTGGCTAGATTGGCGGCAGTTTCGGCGTCCTTGAGTTTTACCCCGGTCGCCTTCTCGAATTCTGCGATGCTTCCTGAGAGTTGCTGCCGGAGATCGCCCTGGGCCTGGTTCCGCCGCTGGATTTCCGCCGTCAGCTTTTTGGGGTCCGATTGGATGAGCTCCTGGTTGAACTTCACCTGGAGATCAAAAAGTGTTCGGTTTTCCTCAGTGAAGCCGCCAAGCTCCAACGCCGCCGTCTGAATCCCCCCGATGATTTTGGGAAGGTTTTCGAGGAAGAGTCCAACGGCGGCCACGCCAAAAGCCGCCGTCAGCGCCGGGCCAATCAGGGAGGACTCCCCAATCATCCTATTCATGCTTCGCGGCAGATGAATTCCGAGTTGTCCTCGGAGCACGTCGGCGGCCACATCGGCCCGGCGAAGCTCCCCTCGGCTCCGCCCGATTGCCGGAGTCAGTCCTGAATCGAAGCCCTGGCCGCCAGTCTTTGCCCCTTTGGCAAGCTGGTCCATGCTCCGGCCGGAGCTCTCCTCGAAATTCTTGAGGGCCGCTTCCGCCTTCGACGGGTCGGCGTTGATCTCGAACCGCAACCCTAAAACGCTGCTAGCTCCCATGCTCACCGCTTCGTCCTTCGTCCTTCGTCCTTTCATTCCGACTCCTGACTCCTGATTTCTGACTCCCGTTTTTCCCGCTCCCGCCATAACGCCACGGCGCCGGCGAAGTCAAACTGGAAATCCCCGATGCTCCCATTCACGAGTTCACTGGGCCGGCACTTCCACTCGCTCGCTATCTGTCCCAGCACCAGGAACTCCCTGGGATGCGCCCGCAGGAAACTCCGCGAGATCGGAGTTCTCACTCACGATCTCGCCACGACCCCATTTCAATGCGAATTCGAGATCCGTTACGGAGATCTCGACGACCGGCCTCAAGTCTTCCGGCACACGCGGAGCGGCGAAGATGAAATGTACCAGCGCCGCCGTCCTCGCGGAGCAACTCGCGGGCCTGCTCTTCCGTCAGCTCAATGCGCTCGCCGAAATAGCAGACGCTGGCGCTCGTCAAGGTTTCGGGGACCACCAAGCGGTCAGTCCGCACGACATAAGACCGTAGCGATTTTTGCTTTCCCAAAAAGCGGGCGGCCCAGCGCTCGGAGGACGCCAGCAATTCTTCAGGAAGTGAAGCCGCCAAATCTTCAAAGCGCCGCGCGTCGAGCTGGTCTGCTCCGGTTGGAAGCTCCAGGGCTGAGGCGCAATCACGGCGCTTGGCAGTCAGTCACGCGCGATCCCGAAGGCTTCGCCATAGGTCCCTAAGAGCCCGTTCGGCCTGGCGGTCCTTCTCCAACCTTTCAGCGACAAGCCGGGCGAATTCTCGTTGCCGACCCGCGCGGGCTTTCTGCTGCGCGGGGCCTGGAGTGAGCTGCGAGATTTCTTCTTCAATCTTTCGACACTGCTCCCGGCAGGCGGCCAGCATCTCGCGCTTGTGGCTGAGGTTTTCGCTGGCCTGTTTGAAATTTTGTTGGGCCCGCGGCTGGTTGTCAGCGAGCGCCTCTTTTCCCCGGCGGTCCCCCTCCTCTTGAAGTTCGGCGATCTGCTTTTGCAGGTTCGCTTCCTCGCGTCTCAGCTTGCCGAGCTGCGCGCGCAGGTCATCCCGCCGCAATCGGCAGCGCGCGCTCTGCGGGCTGTATTGTGCGGCTACTCGCCTTAGTCCCTCCGGCAATTCTCTTCCAACGCTCACTATGGCGACGGTGACGGGCATCTGACGGCGGAAGCGGTGAACAACTGGATTCGCACGAACCCGCTTCCCGTTTCAGAGCTTCCAGGGAAGCTCCATCAGACGCGGGCCACGCGCGAAATGGACGCGATGCTGGAGCACGTTAGGAATGGCGGCTGGGGTGTCCTCTACAATCCCTCGGGAGCGCAAAAAAGTTTTTTTGCTCGAATATCGCGCGGCTGAAAGCGTGCAACAGGCCGAACCTGGAATCGTTTATATCCGCACCTCTCCGGCTGGCATGACACCGAATGTTCTCCTGCGGCGCATCGCTGCGGCGCTGGGGGCGACTTACGCGCAATACACGGACGGGATTCGCCAAAGCGTGCTCTATGCCGTCCGGCGGCGGACCTCGCTCGCCCTGGTGCTCGATGAAGCCGACGCTCTCTATCGCTGGGTTGAGACCCTCGAAACCCTGCGGGAAATTGGCGACTTGGCGCGCGCGCGGCCGGGCCGGGCGGGAGTAGGCATCCTTGTGGCTGGCAACGGGCGAGTGATGCAAATTTTTGAAAACCGGCGCGGCGTCTATTTCGAGAAGTGGCGCGGCCGGATCGAGCAGCAAGAGCTGCGAGTCCTCGGCCCCTCAGTGGAAGAGGCGGCGGGAATTCTGGCGGAAGAGCTTGGCGAATTGAAAGAGAAAACCGTCAAGGTGGTTCTCGACGGGTTTACGGT
>CAZTHM010000255.1:3110-5412 GCA_964613505.1 uncultured Acidobacteriota bacterium
CCCGGTTATGCGGAAGAGTTACGTCAACATGCACCGGCTGTTCAACGCGATCCGCTCGGTCGAAGCGAGGCGCGGCGGCAATGGCAGGGGCCAGGTGAACTAAATATTGTCCGTTTTCGACGCGTCTTTCTCTATCGAAAAATACTATCCATTTTGAGAAGTTAGAATGCTAGGCGTTTTTGTGGTCGTTTCTAGCCATCACAAAATGACATGACTTTTGATCGCAAAAACGCTATACGTTTTCGCCATAATAAAACCGCATGGTCGGATCACGGTGTCCACGAATTTGTCCACGAATTCTTGCACTATTTTTGTGCATGTCCCCGATTTACTCATTCAATTTCAATAAGTTAGAAGAAACTAGACCCCGTGTCCACGATTTCTACCTAGTTGCAACTCGCCCTTCCCTCTAAGTCGCTGAATCTTATAGAAACCAGTTGCAACAATTCGGGGACATTTACAACTTTAGTCCAACCTCTTCCAGCATCTAGTTTTCATCCCGCCGAAGCCTCCAGCGGAGAATCAACAACTTGCCGGCCAGCCCCGGCCTCCCCCACGTATCATTTACTCGGGAATCTTATGCCAAACGGATAGAAATTCGATCCGATGAGCTGACTTCAAGTGGTTGTTATCGAGATTTTCATACAGTTTGAATCTCAAGTGTGCGATTCGACCGGGAGGCTCACCCAGTGCTCATGGGCGAGTTCGGCAGCATAGGCTAGTGCCGCGCGGATATCTTCCGTCTTAAGCGAGGGGTAAGCCGCGAGAATCTCGGTCTCAGGCACTCCCGCCGCAAGGTTGTCGAGGAATATCGATCCCGGAATCCGCGTCCCTTTGATGCACGGCGTTCCGTGACAGATGCGGGGATCGACGGAAATCCTCTCGAGCAGTTTCATGCAATCAAAATAGTAGGCCGAGGAAGCAAAGGCAAGCACCCCGGTGGGGAACCAGAACCCCAAGAACCCATGGTTGTGCGACGTACCTGCCCCGCGGCAATCTGCTAAAGTTGTCATCGTGCCCGCACGGTTCCGTACGCTCGCAATGCTTGCCGCCGTTTTCGCCGGACTGGCAGTTTTCCACTTTCCGTTCCTCCGCCTGCCTTACTTCTGGGACGAGGCGGGGTATTACATCCCCGCGGCGCTGGACATCTACCATGGCTGGCGATTGGTGCCGGAGAGCACCTTGCCGACGGGCCACACGCCGCTGGTCCTGATTTACCTTGCGCTAGTGTGGAAACTTTTCGCTTTCTCGCCGCTGGTGACGCGAACCGCGATGCTTCTAATTGCGGCGGCAACCGTGGCGGCAACCTACTCGCTGGCTCGTCGCCTGACCGGCCGCGAGCCGGCGGTGTGGGTCGCCGTTCTCGTGGCGCTCTCGCCGATGTTCTTTGCGCAGAGCACGATGGTCTTTCTCGATTTGCCCGCCGCGCTGTTCACGACCTTGGCGGTAATCGCGCTCCTGGACGGGCGAATGCTGATGTTCGCGGTAACCGCCTCGCTGGCCGCGCTGACGAAAGAGACGGCGGTAGTCCTGCTGCCGGTAGCGCTGGTGTGGATGTGGTGGGGAGGTAAGAGCGCGAAGCGCTTTGGAGTGCGGCGGCTTGCCGCCGCTTTGCTCAAGACGGAGCAGGCTCCGGCAGCCAAAGCGGAAGCAGAGCTTCCGCACTCCAAAGGGCGGGGACAAGCCCCGCCCCTACGATGGCTAGCGCTGGTTGTCCCGCTCTTGCCGCTGGCGGTTTGGGCGCTCTATTACCATCACAAGACGGGCTTCTGGACAGGGAACGTCGAATACCTGCAATACAACCTTTACTCGACGCTCAGTCCGGCGCGCATGCTGTGGAGCCTCGCGCGGCGGTTGTACGAGGTGTTCATTGGAGGGTTCAACTGGATACTCGTTTTGGGATCGGCGGCTGGTTTCTGGTGGGGAAAGAAGAAGGGCCACGGAGGCACAGAGCCTCAGAGGCTGGCGACGAGTTTCTTCTGGCTGGCCGGCGGTCTGGTCGCGGCGTACTTGCTGATGCTGAGCTTCGTGGGCGGGGCGATCTTGCCCCGCTATCTGCTCCCGGTGTTCCCGGTACTCTTTGTGGCCAGCGTCACATTGATCTGGCGTCTGCCCAGAGCGCTGGCTCGCAGCGTATGCACGGCCGCCGCGATGTGCTCCGTTGCCGTATGGTTCATCAATCCCCCTTACCCGTTCGCATACGAGAACAATCTCGCCTACGCCGACTTCATCCGGTTACACCAGGATGCGGCGAACTACCTGGCTTCACGCCCCGCGGGCGAGCGCATCCTGACGGCGTGGC
>CAZTHM010000255.1:5422-5923 GCA_964613505.1 uncultured Acidobacteriota bacterium
CGAACTCTCACGGCCGTTACTCGGATACGTAACGAAGCCGCTCCAAGCGGTGCCGCTGGAAGGATTCACGGAGAAGGATTTTGAGAAAGTCACTCCGGAGTCGTTCGATACGCTTTACATCTACTCCCGCAAGTGGGAGCCGGAGAACAACTGGCTCTCGCGTTTCCCTGCTTTTCGCGGCGCGCAGGAGCGGTATTTCGGCTACGCGCCGCAGATTCGCGTTGAAGTACTGGCCTCCCGTTACCGCCTCAAGCTGCTCCGGCAATTCGAGCGGCGGGGGCAGTGGGCGCGCATTTACAGTAGGCAGTTGGCAGAAGGCGTTGGGCGGAGCGATGAACGATGAGCGGAGAACGGCGGATACTACTTCCCAGGTCACAGGGAACGGGTTAAAGGGCGCAGGCCGAAAAACGCGGAACGATGAATACCGGCAGCCGACGACTTCGCCCCAGCCCCCAGTCCCCAACGCCCAACACCCCCACCCGAGGGACTTACAACTGCCTG
>CAZTHM010000256.1:0-5913 GCA_964613505.1 uncultured Acidobacteriota bacterium
CACGCGATTTGTCTCCGTCGCGCACGTTTCAAACGCCCTGGGCACCATCAACCCTGTGCGGCGGATTATCGAAACCGCCCATCGCCGGAACATTCCGGTCTTGCTTGACGGCGCGCAGGCCGCGGCCCACCTGAAGGTGGACGTGCGTGACCTCGATTGCGACTTCTATACGATTTCAGGGCATAAAATCTTTGGCCCGACTGGCATCGGAGTCCTATACGGCAAAGCCAAGCTGCTTGAATCCATGCCTCCCTACCAGGGTGGCGGGGATATGATTAGTTCGGTCAGCTTTGAGAAAACCACCTACAACGTCATCCCTGCCAAGTTCGAGGCCGGCACGCCCAACATCGCGGGAACGATCGGTCTGGGCGCGGCGATCGACTATGTGAATGGGATCGGGTTCGAGAACCTGGCGCCCTACGAACACGAGTTGCTTGTCTATGCGACGGAATCTCTCTCGCGCATCCCGGGGTTGCGGCTGATCGGCACGGCAAGGGAAAAGGCGGCGGTGATCTCCTTCGTGATGGACGGCCTGCACCCGCACGACGTGGGCACAGTTTTGGACCAGGAAGGTATTGCCGTCCGCACGGGGCACCATTGCGCGCAGCCGTTGATGGACCGCTTCGGAGTTCCGGCCACGACACGGGCTTCGCTGGCGTTTTACAACACTTTTGCGGAAGTGGATGCGCTGGTGAAAGGTCTGGAGAAGGTCAAGGAGATCCTGGGCTGATGTCGGACCTGCGCGCGCTCTATCAAGAGGTTATCCTCGACCACAGCAAGCGCCCGCACAACTTTCGCGCGATGGACGGGGCGACAAACCACGCGCAGGGTTATAACCCCCTCTGCGGCGACAAGGTCACGCTCTTCGTCAAATTGGAGGGCGATCGAATCTCTGACATCAGCTTTCAAGGCTCGGGTTGCGCCATTTCCACGGCATCGGCGTCAATCCTGACTGAGGCCTTGAAGGGCAAGACGCGCGCCGAAGCCGAGGCGCTCTTCCAGCGGTTCCACGGCCTCGTGACGGGGAAGGTCCAGGAAGTTGGAAAGGGTCCCGAACTGGGGAAACTGGCGGTTTTCTCCGGAGTCTCCGCATTCCCGGTGCGCGTGAAATGCGCCACGCTGGTCTGGCACACGTTACGGAGCGCGCTCGTTGAAGGCCAAGCGACTGTATCAACGGAATAGCGGCGCCATAGCGGCAGGAGCACCATCATGACAGCGGTCGAAACAATCATGTTGCAGGACAAGATTATTGACGACGTCATGCGGAAGACCTACGACCCGGAGATCCCCGTCAATATCTACGAACTCGGACTCATCTACGAAGTCAAAATCGATCCGGCGACCGGCGACGTCTACGTCAAGATGACCCTCACTTCGCCCGGATGTCCGGCGGCCGGTACGCTGCCGGGGGAAGTGGAAGACAGAATCCGGCGGCTCGCGGTTCCCGATATCAAGAGCATCAAAGTGGATGTTGTCTGGGACCCGCCCTGGGACCCGAGCAAGATGTCGGAGGCGGCGCGCCTCCAGCTCGGCATGTTCTGATGTTCTGTAGCGCCGCTCGGCGCCTGCCCCGCGCAGCGGGGAGCGGCGGAATCAAGAATTGCAGAAGACGCCGGTCATAGACCGGCGCTACAAAGATGAAATTCAGTTCGCAAGAAGAATACGGGCTGCGTTGCCTGCTGCGCATCGCGCGGCAAGGCGGCCACGGTGGCCTCACCATTCCCGAGATCAGTGGAGCCGAGGGAATTTCGAGTTTCTATGTAGCCAAGTTGTTGCGCGTCCTCCGGCGCGGGGGCCTGGTGAAGAGCGCGCGCGGCCAGATCGGCGGCTATACCCTTTCCCGCCCGCCCAATCAAATTGTAGTGGGCGAAGCGCTCGCTGCGCTGGGAGGGCGATTGTTCGAGCCCGATTTTTGTGAAGACCACGCCGGCGTAGAAGTCACCTGCACCAGTTCCGTGGATTGCTCGATTCGCTCGCTCTGGCAAGCCGTACAACAAATGGTTGACCGTGTTCTCAGCAAGACTACTCTGACCGACCTCCTGCAAAACGAGCAGGAAGTCACGACCCTCGTCAGTCCGCTCGTTCAGCTCTCCGAACGCCCCTCCGGTCCCGCCCTGCAACCGCACAGTCTGGGCCCCCCGAAATGAGCGCCCGCTTGCGGCAGTCTGCTTCTGCCCCGGACGCCTTTGGCGAGGTTGACAGCGTTGCTGCCGACATCTGTGTCGCTCCAATTCCCAAGTTAATGTAGTGTGTTACGATTCGACTTCGCAGTCTCAATGCCGAACTCGGCTTGACGAAGCGGAGCAGGCGATGATTGCCAAAAATGCGAACGGAGCGCGACGCGCCGAGCCGGCCAGGATTATTTCGGCGCTTTCCCGCGCCTGGGCCAATTTCCCTCCCAGCGTCTGGTCGTGTTTGTTCTGTGCAAGTCTTCTGGTTCTATTGCTCAGGCTCTGGCAGGCCGATCTCCATGTCCCTATGGTCTATAGCAGAGACGCCTTGTTTTTCCTGCCCATGGCAAAGGGCTTGACTCAGGGGCAGTGGATCTGGTCCAACTCACACCTGGCTGCGCCATTCGGATTTGAGCTTTGGGACCTGTCGATTTTTATTACCCTCGACGCCGCGGCAATGAAGGTCCTCAGTTTGTTCACTCGGAGTCCCGGACTCATCGTGAATCTGGTGTGGCTCTTGGGCACGGTTTTGACGGCGGGCTCCATGACGTGGTGCCTGAAACGGCTGGCGATCGATTCACGGGTTGCGGTCGGGGTGGGAGTGATATACGCCCTTCAACCCTTTGGGTTTCGGCAAGGGATTGTGCACCTGCATTCTCTTTTTTACCTTGTCCCGTTTATCGCCACGGGAGCGCTCGAACTGGTTTCAGGACGATTAACCCTCAATGGGCAGGCTGCGGGCAGAGTCCCAGGAAAGTCGCGCGTCCGCGAGTTCGCTGGTTCGGTTCCCCGATACCTTTGGCTGGCGTGTATCGGCATTGGGCTCTCTTACGTCTACAACGCATTTTTCAGTTGCTTCCTGCTTTTGGCCGCGGCTGTCCTCGCGTTCATCGCGCGGCGTAGAATTGGAGAATTTCTGTTGGGCGCAGGAATGGTTTTGCTCATTTGCGTCGTTTTACTCATTAACTATAGCCCGGCATTTTATTACCAAGCAGTGAGCGGGAAGAATTGTTCCATGGACTTCAAGAGGGCGGTCGAAGAGGAAACCCGGGGGCTTGAAATACATCACCGGCTCACTCCTATTCCTGATCACCCGTTCACTCCCCTTCGGCGTATCTAACAGGTTTCAGAGAGAGCCGGTTTTCAGGAGGATAGGGAGAATACCTACTCGAAGCTCGGAATCACTGGGAGCGTGGGCTTTCTGTTCCTCCTTGTCTTCCTCCTCAGGGCCTCCGTCCGAGGGTCAATCGGCGGTCAGCGCGACGAATCCACATTCGACGCCTGCGGAGCGTTAATGCTCTCCTGTCTGCTGTTGGCAACGATTGGGGGATTTGGGTCTTTATTCAACGTATTCGTCGCCCCGGACATTCGTTGTTATGCCCGCATAGTTCCCTTCATCGACTACTTCTGCCTGACGGGAGTTGCGGTCCTGCTCATGCGCTGGGGGAACTGGTGGTGGCGAAAGTCCTTGTCGGTGGGTCTCTTTGGCACGGTGCTAGCTGCCATTACCGTCCCGGCGGCAGCCGACCAGGCATTGCTCTCCCGCTACCTCCAGTACGGCACTCGGGAGCAAGCCTTATACCACGATGCCGCGTTCGTACGAACAATAGAGGGCAGGCTACCGCAAGGCGCATCCGTTTTCCAATTGCCTTACACTCCATTTCCGCTCGACCCTGGAGACTCGAGGTTCCGGCCAGGTTACGATCACGGCCGCGCAGGCCAACGACACGATTGTGATCTCAGGTGTTCGTGACTACGAACGTAAGATTGCCCTGCCCGCTCTGGGTCAGGTCCGCCTGAGTTTTTTCTGCGATTGCAGGCGTATGGACTTGCCAGGGGACGTTCGTTCCCTCTATTTTCGCCTGCTTGACTTCAGGATCGCGGACCCTTCGACGACCAGCAATGACGCGGGGTTCACCACATTCACGTTGCCCCGACCGGCGCGGCACGAATAATCTACCCCCTGCAAAGCGCGTAACCTGAACTTGCCGGTTGCATGTGGGCGCCATTGCGGTACTCTATAACGCCGCAAGCGGACAACCTGTCAGATTCTCTCCTTTGGCCGGAAGCCCCAAGGAGGGGCTGAGCATGAAGAAGCGCGCCACCACAAAGAGGGAAGGATTCAATCGCCGGGATTTCTTTCGAAGCGCCGGCGCAGGGTTGCTGGCTCCTGGACTTGCCGCGAGCACGACCCAGGCCGGCTCTACTCAGCCGCCCACAGGTCCGGCTCGTTTTGCGTTTGCCCCACGCGGCGGCTTGAACCAGATTTCGCCCAATCTCTATGTTCTGCAGGATACCTGCAACGTATACGTTTTGAAGAATGGCGACCGCGCCGTCCTCATTGATTTTGGCTCTGGGCACGTCCTGAAGCTTTTGGGCCAGATCGGCGTCACCAAGGTTGATGCGGTCCTGCACACTCACCACCACCGCGATCAATGCCAGGGTGATATGCGCGCCGCGGCCGAGCGGATCCCCATCCACGTTCCCGCGCACGAGCGTCACCTCTTCGAAGACGCCGAGAACTTTTGGCGCAACCGCCGCGTCTTTCACCTCTATTACGTTCGCAACGATTTCTTCACGCTCACCCACAACGTTCCCGTCGCCGGCGTCCTGCGCGATTACGACACTTTCCGTTGGGGGCCGCATGAGTTATTCATTTTACCGACCCCCGGCCACACTCTCGGCTCCGTCAGCCTGGTGGGAAAAGTCGATGGCAAGAAGGTCGCGTTTTCAGGCGACCTGATTCACTCGCCGGGAAAAGTGGTGAACCTTCACGAGCTTCAATACCAGTACGGCAGCGGCGACGGCGTCGATTTTGCGATTTTCTCGCTGACCAGGCTGCGCGAGCAGGGGCCGGAACTCGCCAGTCCGTCGCACGGCGAACCTTTCACGAACCCCGAAGCTGGAATCACTGACTTGATCGGCAAGCTCAAGGGCTGGTACGAATCGTACTCGCCCGGTTCGGCGCTGACCGTCGAGAACAAACCCTTCGCTGTCACACCTCACCTGATTTGCTCGCACCAGACCACTTCGACGTCCTACGCCTTGATCAGCGACAGCGGCAAGGCGATGTTCATCGATTACGGCTCCGCCAGCGGAAACTTCTTCAACGGCTTCAACACGGCAACGCCCGTGCTCGACCGCATGCGCTTTGTCGAGCACACGATTCCGGAACTCAAAGCTCGCTACGGGCTGAAATCGGTAGACGTTGCCATGCCCAGCCACATGCACGACGATCATTTGAACGGTTTTCCGCATCTTGCCCGCCATCACGGCGCCAAAGTTTGGTGCTACGAGAACATGGTGGATGTTCTTCAAAAGCCGCGCGGGCACAACCTGGGCTGCATCCTGGCCGAGCCCATCAAGGTGGACCGTTCCTTCCGGCACGGCGAGAAGTTCAGGTGGGAGGAGTTCGAATTCACCGTGTGCCATTCTCCCGGGCACACCGAATATCAGATGGCGATGTTCGCTGACATCGATGGCGCGCGCCTGGCGTTTACGGGTGATGCGCTATTCCCCTCCAATCCCGGGTCTCCTTATCAGCTTCGGCACAACCTGATTTTTCGCAACTGGGTCGAGAACGACAGCCATCTGAAATCGATGCGGACAATCCTCGAGCACCAGCCCACCATGATTGCACCGGGCCACGGCAAACCGTTTATCAGTAACAAGGAAGACTTGGAAGACCTGAAGCGCCGGCTGGAAAAACAGCAAGCCTATTTCCAGAACGTGATCGCCGACG
>CAZTHM010000257.1:0-4904 GCA_964613505.1 uncultured Acidobacteriota bacterium
GGAAAAGGAATGAGGTGACCACGCCGAAATTGCCCCCGCCGCCGCGCACCGCCCAGTAGAGGTCCGGGTTTTCCTCGGCGCTGGCGGTAACGAAGTTGCCGTCGGCAAGGACCACGTCCACAGCAAGAAGATTATCAATCGTCAAACCGTAAGGGCGGCTCAAGTGTCCAATCCCTCCACCCAGAGTCAGACCCGCGATGCCGGTCGTGGCAATCGTTCCGGTGGGAGTGGCCATGCCAAAGGCGTGCGTGGCATGATCCACGTCGCCGCCCGTACAGCCGCCCTCGGCCCGCACGGTGCGCGCCGCGGGGTCAACCCGCACGCTTCGCATCAAGGAAAGGTCGATGACGAGGCCGCCGTCGCAGATGCCGAGTCCGCCGGCGTTGTGCCCGCCGCCGCGAATCGCCACCAGCACATCCTGCTCGCGCGCGGCGCGAACCGCGGCCATGACATCGGCCACGTCCACGCAACGCGCGATGGCTCCCGGCCGCTTGTCGATCATGCCGTTGTAAACTTTCCGGGCTGCCTCATAGCCTCCGTCCGCAGGAGTAAGAATTTGACCCCGAAATTGCGGCTTCAGTTGATCGATGGCTTTCTGCACAGACATAGTTCTCCTCCCCTCCTTGTGATTGAGTTTGTCCTTCGCGTTGCTGCTGCCCTGACAGAACCTCTCTGTTGGCTACCCCAGTATTTTCACATTCGGCCAATTCAATCGAACGGCATGCCAGGAGGTATGTCGATCGACCTCCAGCCATTTGGTGTCTCTCAACTGGCAGCGAAAAGTTAGCCCCGAGGTGTAAAGTGTAGCGCCAAATCGGATCATTTGTCACCATGAACGAAACCCAACATAAGCGGTTTCCCATCCAGAATGAGCGCTTGCGGCTTAAGACCGGTGATTGGGATCGCTCCGCGCCGGGTCAGCGCGAGCGGACATATTGTCGGCTAGCGGCCGACGGATTGTGTTGAGTTACGCAACCAAGTACTCCGGCCGGGCAAGATTCCCCACCCGTTGAGACCTTTCGACCCAGGTCTTGCCTGTATCGTCCTGAATCTGCTGCGGATAGATTTCTGCGACAAAAGTGCGCTTTTGGCGAGCTTATTGCCATGCAATCAGACGGATTAGCTTGTCATTCCAACTCCGACTTTTTGTCATTAGCTGTCAGGCCCGTCTGCTGACCCAGAGAAGGCTGTGTACAGATGGCTTTCCCAAAGCGCTCTAGACTTCCGGGGGCGCCGATGATTCCCCACCCAGAATTGGACGACGGTTCGCGCGTTGCGGTCATGGGTGGCGGTCCAGCCGGTTCTTTCTTCAGCTACTTCCTTCTTCAAATCGCCCGCAGGGCAGGCCTGAGTCTGCACTTGGATATCTATGAGCCTCGGGACTTCACGGCCACCGGCCCGAAGGGCTGCAATATGTGCGGCGGAATCATCTCCGAGTCGCTGGTGCAGAGCCTGGCCGCCGAAGGCATCACCCTTCCTTCCACCGTCGTTCAGAGGGGCATTGACTCGTATTTTCTGCACATGGACGTAGGCAGCGTGCGCATCGAGACCCCACTGCAAGAGATGCGAATCGCTGCCGTGCATCGCGGCGCCGGCCCGCGAGGATCCCAGGGAAATACCGGCTGCCGGGGCTTTGATGGATATTTGCTCGAACTCGCCTTGGCCAAGGGCGCCAATGTGGTTCGCAAGAGGGTTGACGGGGTCGCCTGGGAAGATGGCCGCCCGCGGGTCAAGACTCAGGACGGCTGCGAAGAGACCTACGACTTGCTCGTGGTGGCTACAGGCGTGAACACTCCAGCGCTGAAACTCTTCGAAGATTCGGCGTTCGGTTACAAGGCTCCTCGGAGCACGAAAACCTATATTTGCGAGATTTGCCTGGGCCGAGAGACCATCCAGCAGTTCCTGGGGACTTCGATGCACGTTTTTCTGCTGAACATTCCGCGCCTGGAATTCGCGGCCCTAATTCCCAAGGGCGACTACGTGACCATGTGCCTTCTCGGAGAGGACATCGACAAGGAACTGGTCGAGTCCTTCCTCAGCGCGCCCGAGGTCAGGCAGTGCCTGCCACCCGGCTGGCAGGCTCCGAAGGACTTTTGCCACTGTTCTCCAAAGTTGAATATCCGGGGCGCGGTGAACCCCTACGCGGACCGATTGCTCTTTATTGGCGATTGCGGGGTGACACGCCTCTTCAAAGATGGGATCGGCGCCGCCTACCGCACGGCCAAGGCGGCTGCGGTGACCGCCGTCTTCGAAGGGATTGCCGCGGACGATTTTCGCCGCCACTTCTGGCCGGCCTGCCGGTACCTCGCAAATGACAACCGGATCGGGAGAATCGTTTTTGCGGTCACGCGTCAGATCCAGGAGCGGCAATTCCTGCGTCGTGGCGTTTGGCGTATGGTTGCCGCGGAACAACAAGAGGCGGGCGGTCGCCGCCGCATGAGCATGGTGCTCTGGGATACGTTCACAGGAAGTGCCCCCTACCGGAGTGTTTTTCTCCGGAGCCTCCACCCGGCTTTTCTGGGCCGCCTTCTCTGGGAAACAGTGGCGGGAAGCTGGCCGCCAAACTTACCCCGGCGAAAGGAGAGGATGTCATGACAACGGCGGCCTTAGGCAAGTCATACCAGAACGGCGAAATCATTGTCCGCCAGGGAGAGGTGGGCAATTGCATGTACGTCATCCAGGAGGGGCAGGTCGAGATCCTCTTAAAGAAGGGGGACGCAGATGTCTGTGTGGCCGTGTTAGGTGAAACCGATTTCTTCGGTGAGATGGCACTTTTTGACCAGGAGGTCCGATCGGCTACAGTGCGTGCGCGCGGCGAGGTCCGGGTGCTCACCCTGGAGAAGAAGTCCTTCCTGCGCAGGATCCACGAAGACCCTTCGCTGGCTTTCCGCATGTTGGAGAAGATGTCTCACCGCGTCCGGGAGTTAAACGCTTCCCTGAACACCGCTTTGGGCCGGAGGAATGTTCTGCGGAAAGTATGAACTAACTACGTTGCCCTTCTGCTGACTTCCAATGGCTGAGATCAGCACCGAAATCGAGATTGATGCGTCCCCCGAGTGCGTATGGAAGGTATTGACCGACTTCCCCGCCTACCCCCAGTGGAATTCGGGGATGTACGAGATCCGGGGGGAAGCAAAACCCGGAACCCGGTTGGATGTACGGGTCCGGCCTGTGGGCAAGCTAAGGGTCGGTTTCCGGGTCACTGTCCTGCGGGCCGTAGTTGGCCGCGAACTGTGCTGGAGAGGACAGCTCTTGCTCCCCAGCTTGTTCGCCGGTGAGCACTTCTTTACGATCGAGCCGCTGGGGAACGGCCGGGTGCGTTTCGTCCAGCGCGAGGTTTACACAGGCCTGCTCGTCCCCGTCATCATGCCGATCTTAGAGGCTTGCAATCGGCGGCTCTTCGGAAAAATCAACAGGGCTCTGAAAGCTCGCGTCGAGCAAGCAACCACACCATAAGAATGCTTGGACGCGCGAGGTCCCGCCCCGCTAAGCGGACCGCTATCGCCTCGAAGCGGCTCCCTCCACGTGACTTCCGCACAGTTTGTTCTTTGCCTCTTTTTTTCACCCGCCCTATGAGATTAGAATGGCCGTGGGCAATCCCGTCAATTCATCGGAGGTCTCCCCGTGAAGAAGGCCAAAGATTCGCAGAAGATTGCGGGCATCAGTGGCGAGGCCGTGAAAGCGAAAACGGGAAAGAATTGGCAGGAATGGATTGCCGTCCTCGACAAGGTCGGGGCGCGCAAGCTGAATCACAAGCAAATCGCCACCTATCTCTACGATGTGCACAAGGTCCCGGGCTGGTGGGCCCAGATGGTCACTGTGGGCTACGAGCAGGCGCACGGGCTACGGCAAAAGCACGAAAAGCCTGACGGCTACGAAATCAGTGGCAGCAAGACGATTGAGGTGCCGGTGATCAAAGCCTTCGCGGCTTGGGAAGACGAAAAGTTGCGGCGGAAATGGCTCAAGGACACCGGCTTTACGATCCGTAAGGCTACGCCGCACAAATCCATGCGTATCACCTGGGTGGACGGAAAGACGAGCGTCGAGGTCAATCTCTATTCCAAGGGCGTGGGGAAAAGCCAGGTAGCGGTTCAGCACTCGAAGCTCGTTGACGCCAAACAGGCTGAGCGCATGAAGGAATACTGGGGCGAACAACTCGCCCGTCTCAAGGAAGTCCTGGAAGCCGCGGGTCCCAATGTATCGCAAGTGCGAACTGCGGCGTGCTTAGCTTCTGCGGCGACAAACCGCCGGCGGGGAACCTCACGCGCTGCCCCGCCGCGGCAGAAGTGAAAGGCCGGAATGAGAATTGCGGTTTCCGTTTCGAGAAAAGAAAAGGCGGAGGGGAGTCAGTCCGCCTACTTCCAGGCTCTCGTCGTGGCGGGCGCGCGGCCGGATGATTTGGAGTTGTTAAGCGCCGCCGACCTGGGTCGCGCGCTCGCTGCTGACTATGACGGAATTCTGTTTGCCGGCGGAGAGGACGTCGACCCCTCGCTCTACGATGAGCAGAAAAAGTACGACAGCGTTCACACTGACCGCACTCGCGATGATTTCGAGATGGCATTGCTCGATTCTGCACTGGAGAAGCGCCTGCCGATCCTGGGGATTTGCCGCGGCATCCAGATGATCAATGTGAAATTCGGCGGAACGCTTTACCAGGATTTGAAGACCGACACGGCGATAGAGCTTAATCATCGCCAGCCGGACGACCGCACGCAACCCATCCACGCCGTCACGCTGACGGATCCGGAGTCGCGTTTGGCGGATGCGTTCCAGGGCTCTTGCCGGGTGAACAGCCTCCACCATCAGGCCATCAAGCGCTTGGGGCGCGGACTCAAGGTGACGGCGCACTCCGAGGACGGGCTTGCCGAGGCGTTGCTCGAGCTCCTCGACGACGCCGAGCGCCC
>CAZTHM010000257.1:4914-5903 GCA_964613505.1 uncultured Acidobacteriota bacterium
AGAAGCCGCGGACGATTACCCGTTCTTGATGGCTGTGCAGTGGCACCCGGAAGAAATGGCCAGCGTTCCCGAGCAGCGCAAGATCTTTGAACAATTCCTGGCCAAATGCCGCGAGGTCGCCGCCCGCCGAAGCCAACGATAGCCCCGGCTATCGGCCGTGACCGAGCACATCTATTTCATAGTTGGTTAACATCGTGTGTCGGGTTGATTCCAGCGGGCGCGGGGTAAGGACGACGTGGTAAGTCGGTCTTTCTCAGACGTTTCGTCATCTTTCGGTTTGTCGTTGTATTTTCAATTGCTTACGGCCTGCTCGGCTTGCCTGCCACCGTCGGCCTTACGCTGATTTTCGGCGTCATGCGCAAGGAACTTTCGCTTCTCATGCTAATGCAGGCGGTGGGAACCACGGATGTTCACTCCGTGATGACCTCGGCGCAGATTCTCGTCATTACACTCTTCGTGACCTTTTACCTTCCTTGCCTCGCCACGCTGGCTTCGATGGTCCGTGAAGTGGGGCGCAAACTCACCGTCGCCGCGGCAGGAGCCTTGCTGATCCTGGCCGTACTCATCAGCTTCTTCGCCCGAGGGGTGTTTCACTTCCTCCGGTAGTCAGCGCATCGAATAACGCCGCGCGGCGGTCCCTGTTGTACACCCGTGCTGGGCGGGAGGCGAGCTGTGATTTTAAGGCGTTCTCAGAGGGTTTGTAATAGGACAACGGCATCGGCGCGGATGGCCTCGCCGCGACCCACGGCGTCCACCCCCTCGCCGGTCTTGGCTTTGACGCTGATTTGATCAACCGAGATTCCGAGCGCCGGGGCGAGTTTCTTCCGCATCTTTGGGATGTGAGGCGCGAGCTTGGGTTGCTCGAGTCCGATTGTGGCGTCCACGTTGACGATGGTGTAACCGGCCTCTCGAAGAAGTTTTCGTGTTTGGCGAAGGAACAAGAGACTGGAGGCGTTGCGCCATTGGGGGGAGGAATTGGGGAAGTGGGT
>CAZTHM010000258.1:0-5867 GCA_964613505.1 uncultured Acidobacteriota bacterium
CACGGGTCGGGCGGTGTTTGCCTACCAGAATGCTCTTAACATGATGCCGCCAAACGCCATGTATTCCGGCGTCGTGGACTTCCTGGCGGACGCACCGTTACCCAACGTTCCCGGGACTGTCGACGATGATTGGTCAGGAGTCACTCGCAATTTCTTCATGAGTGAAAACCAGAAGTTCCGCCGGAACAACTTTGACGGCAAGATTGACTGGAACCGGAATGAGAGACACCTGGTTTGGGGCAAGTACAGTGCGATGGATGCCCTGGTCACGGCGACATGCGGATTCAACGCCAAGGTCGGTGGTGTTTGCGGAGAAAACTGGGGAGACTCCGGGAGACATCACGACTTGGTGCAGGTGATTACCCTTGGGCATACCTGGTCCCTTTCGCCGAACTTCGTCATTGACGGGAGCATCGGCTACTCCCGCATGGGCATTGACGGCCAGCCCGACGATTTCGGGAATAACGTGGGGCTCGACGTTTTGAAGATTCCGGGCACCAATGACCCTAACGACCCGCGTTACGGCGGCATACCCCAGATCATGATTGGCGGTTTCGGGGATCCTTACTGGAGCGGCAACGCCATCCTTTTCGGCAGCCCCACCACTTGGAACCCTTACTACCGCAATGACTGGAGCCTGACCAACAGTCACAATGCGAGCTATACGCACGGCAAGCACACCCTCCGTTTCGGGACTGACATCATTCACCATCACCTGAACCATTGGCAACCCGAAAACGGGGGAGGGCCGCGAGGCGGGTTCACGTTCTACTACAGCGACTCGACGTTCCTGAACACCAGCGGCATGAGCATCGGCAGCTTAGTGCAGCCCGACCCCGATAACCCAGGAAAACTGATGGACTCGGATCCCTTCCACAACCGGTACAACGGCTTTGCGGCCTTCCTGATGGGCCAGTTTGACAGCGGGGGGAGGTCCGTCCAATTCCAGAAAGCGAACGCGAAGGAGGATGAGTACGGTTTCCACTTCCTCGACCGCTGGCGTGTCATGCCGAAGTTGACCCTCAACCTGGGAATTCGATACGAGTACTACCCGCTGATGACCCGCGACAGCCTGGGAAAAGGCCTCGAACGCTACGATCCCGAAACCAATATGATGTTGCTGGGCGGTCTCGGCGACGTACCCAAGAATATCGGGGCGAGCACCAGTAAGACCTACTTTGCGCCACGCCTCGGGGTCGCTTATGAAATCAACCCCAACACCGTGTTCCGGGCAGGTTATGGGATCACGTTCGATCCCTACCCGATTACGAGAGAGCTGCGGAGCACTTACCCCGCCGAGATCACGTGGGTGAACGACAATGCCGACAACCCCTTCTTGCCGGGGGGCACGTTTCAGGAAGGGATCGGTAACCAGTGCTGTCCGGACGTCAGTACGGGTAGAATCCCCATCCCTGGGAACGTCGGCGCAAGATTCATCGGGCCGGAGGAGCTCAAACGCGGCACAATTCAGAGCTGGAATGTCACCGTCGAGCGGAAACTGCCGGCCAGCTTCATGTTAGGCCTCGGTTACGTGGGAAACCGTACCAACAACATGTGGTCGGGAATCGACCTCCAAGCGACACCCCTCTGCGACCCGACACCGGGAACCGCAGACGGTGTTCCCTACGACGCGGCCTGTCACCAACGGCCTCTGGACGCCAAGTGGGGGCGCACGGCGGGCACCGGACAGCTTCAGGGCTACGTTTCCAGTCACTACAACTCGTTGCAGTTAACGCTCGACCGGCACTTCGAAAAGGGCCTGTATGTCAAGTTCGCCTACACCTACGCGAAGGCCATCGACATGCAGGGTTTGTGGGGCGCCTGGGATGCGCCGATGTTCGGCGGCCCGGGCTATCTGGCACACAACCGCGGCATGGGGGACGAGGACCGGCGCCATGTGATGCGCATGGCCTACGTCTGGGAGCTCCCCTTCGGCGCAGGCCGAAAGTTTGCAAACTCCAACCGCGTAGTCCGTGCTGTGGTGGGAGGTTGGCAGATCAACGGAATCGTCAGCAAGTATTCGGGGCTTCCGCATACCCTGACGGCAGACAACAATCTGAATTCTCCGGGCAATGGGCAAACCGTGGATCAAATTGGGTCCATCAAGAAGACCGGCGGCCTGGGGCCCGGGACGAATTACTATGATCAGACAGCGTTCGTCCTCCCGCCCACAGGTCCAGTTCTCCTTTCTGATGGCGTCGTCGTCCAAAATCAGCAAATACGCTTTGGAACGACCGGACGGAATATCGCGGTGTACGGTCCGGGCCACGTCAACCTCGATGCCAGTCTCTTCCGGCACTTCAAGCTGAGCGAGCGTTTCGACTTGCAGTTCCGCGCGGAGTCTCAAAACTTCACCAACACCCCTGATTGGGGTAATGGAGATGACATGGACACCTCCTGTGCGCAGGGCGAGACCGCGACCAGTCGCGAGTGCGGTGGTAGCTTCCTGAGGATCGGTCAAGCCCGAGGACACCGCATCTTCAAATTCGGATTGCGGCTCCAATTCTGAGTTTTACCACCGGCGGGGAGTCCCTTTCACTTGGGGACTCCTCGCTGGTTCATCTTAATTCTCACTGAGCTTCTTAGGGCAGGTGCAGGCTTCAATCCCGCACCTGCCTTTTTGTTTGCTGGGCGCGGCTCCGGCGGGCGGACACTGCCTGGCTTTGGAAGACCGCGCCTGCAAACTTGTACGAAGATGGCCGCTCGCGTCGGACCGCGACAGGGTTTTCGGGGAGAATCTGCCGCCCGTCTTGCACATCCAACTGCCGGGTGCTAGAAAGGAACTATGCGAGTTCGGTCCCTCGTGGCGTTGATGGGCTGTGCGATCGTCACCGTTGTGCCTGCCTCAGGACAATCCGACAACCTCGCGGCCAAATCGCAGCGCGGCAAGGAACTGATTGCGGCCGAAAAGTTCGAGGAAGCCATCCCAATCTACCGGGAGCTGTCGCGCGCGCTGCCAGGCGACCCAGGTCCGCTGGCGAACCTCGGAATGGTTCTGCACCTTGCAGGCCACGATCGCGAGGCGGCAGATAAACTTGAGGCGGTTCTGAAAATCGAACCCACCTACTTGCCGGCGCAACTCTTTCTGGGCGCCGCCCGCATGGGATCAGGCGAGCCGGCCAAAGCCATTGCGCCGCTGGAGAAAGTCGTTCGCACCCAACCCGACCACATCGATGCACGACGACTGCTTGGGGAGGCTCTCCTGGCAACAGGACGCCACGAGTCCGC
The DNA here is from genome assembly GCA_964613505.1 of uncultured Acidobacteriota bacterium. GTDB lineage: Bacteria > Acidobacteriota > Terriglobia > UBA7540 > UBA7540 > CAZTHM01. The sequence continues at coordinate 3,229 of CAZTHM010000258.1, forward strand.
GGTGCCCCACTTCGAGAAGCTCCGTGAACTTGACCCCGCAAATCCCAAGACTTGGAGCGGGCTGGGACGCAGTTACGAAGCGCTTGCGAGCCAAGACTTCGTGGAACTCGAGAAGGTAGCACTCGGTTCGCCGTTTTGGATCGTACTGGCTGCGGAGGCGCGCGCCAAGGTGGGCCATCTCAACGGCGCCTTCTTTCTCTACCGGCAAGCTCTCGAGAAGCTGCCCTCGTTGCGAGGAGTCCATTCGGCATTGGCTGAAATCTATCGGAAGACCGAGCACCCGGATTGGGCAGCCATCGAGGAGGAAAAGGAACGTAGCTTGACACCGCTGACTTGCGATGACGTGGGAAAGGCCGCACCCCGACGTGGTGTTTCGGCGAGGCCACCGCAGCAAAGTGGCCCGGATGCGCGAAAGCTGGAATGCGACTACTGGGCAGGGCGTTACCGGGAACTAATTGCTTCGGCAAAAAGCGCGCCGAACCCCGAAACGTTCTACTGGCGGTCCCGCGCGTATGACAAACTGGCGGCAGATGCTTTCACCCGACTCGAGGCACTTCCTCCTTCGGCGGAAGTGCACGAATTGATGGGGCAGATTTACTATGCCCAGAGGCGTTGTCTTGATGCCGTCAAAGAGTGGAACGCGGCATTAGAGTTTTCTTCCCGGAATCCTTACTACCGGAAAGAGCTGGCCATCTCCATGACCTGCAGCCGGGACTACGAGGGAGCCCGACGCCTCCTGCAGGAGCTCCTTAAGGAATCCGGGAATTCTGCGGAATTGAATTACTGGCTGGGGACTGTGCTCATCGGCCTGAAAGAAGAAGGAGAGGCGGTCCCCTACCTCGAAAAGGCCGTCGAAGCCGATCCGACAGTTCCTGCACCGCATCGGGAATTGGCTCGCGCCTATTTGCATAGCGGACAGGCTGCCAAGGCGATCCCCCATTTGAAGTTTGCGCTGCCCTTCGACAAAGACGGCAGCCTCTACTACCAGTTGGCCCAAGCGTACCGCAGCACTGGCCAGCAAGACCTTGCAAAGGAGACGTTGAGAAAATTCCAGGGGATCCAAAACTCTACAGTGGCACAAAAAGAAAACGTCGAGCAGGAAATGCAAATCTCCGCCCCTGAAACCAAATGACCCCTAAAGAGCGAGCCAGGGAGTCCTGTGTCTGTTACGCCAGGGGGCTGTTCTGTGCCGTCTTGATTCTGGCGCTTTCGTGTCCGCTGCCCGCAGAGCCTCAAGACCCCGCGGCAAAGTCATTGCGCGCCAGAGAGCTGATGGCCGCGGGCAAATTCGATGAAGCCATCCCCCTTTGCAATGACCTCGTAATTGCGGAGCCGGACAATCCGTCATTCAGGATGAACCTGGGACTCGCGCTGCACATGGCCGGCTTCGAGCGGAAAGCGGTTGAGCAGTTCGAGGCGGTCTTGAAGCTCGACTCTTCCAATCTGCCGGCGCGACTTTTTTTGGGCGAGGCCTACATATCACTCGGGGAGCCAGCCAACGCAATCCCGCCTCTCGAAACTGTGACTCGCACCCAGCCCGCCAATCCTGAAGCGCGCGAGCTGCTGGCCGAGGCATTTCTTTCTCTCAAAAGGTTCGATCGGGCAGCCGAACAGTATCAGCGATTGACAGACATCGCCCCTGATAATCCCAGAGCTTGGGATGGGCTCAGGCGTTCTTGTGAGGCTCTGGCGGGGCAGGCCGCCGCGGCGCTCAGGGATCTCGCGCCCGACTCGGCCTACTGGTTAGTGCTGGTGGCAGAGACTCGAATCACCTTCGATGCCGCCTTCTATTGGTATCGGCAAGCGCTGCAAAAGATGCCCGGGCTGCGCGGCGTACACAAAGCCATCGCCGAAATCTACAGAAGAACAGGCCACCCGGATTGGGCGGCCATCGAGGAGGAAAAGGAACGCCAACTTCCCCCACTGGACTGCGGAAACTTGCGCGCCGCTGGCCCTCAAGAAGCCGACAACATCTTCAGTCGGAATTCACTGGAATGCGCGTTCCTGGCGGGTCGTTACGGGGAGGCCATCACGGCGGCGAAAGATCTCAACACCCCGGAGTCGCACTACTGGCAAGCTCGCGCCTACCATGCGCGGGCTCTGGACGCATTCACGCGCTTGGGGAGAATGCAGCCCTCAGCACAGCTCCATCAGGTTCTTGCCAAAATCTACCTGGACCGGAGGCTCTATTCCGAGTCGGCCAAGGAATGGCAGGAAGCCCTCAAGTTCTCTCCCGGCGATCTGAGAATACAGAAAGGGCTCGCCGTCGCCGTGAGCTTAAGCGGAGACTTCCAGGCGGCTCGAACCACACTGGAAAACCTCGTAAAAAGGGAACCGGATTCCGCAGAGTTGAACTATTTGCTCGGCGATACACTCTTGAACTCCAATCAGGCGGATGAGGCTGTCCCGCTCCTGCAAAAAGCTGTGGATCTCGATCCCGGACTCCTGCCGGCTCACAAATCTCTGGGCCGCGCCTATTTGAAGATTGGAAAGAACGAACAGGCCATCCTGCATTTGAAAACTGCCCTTCCGGCTGACGACGATGGCAGCCTTTATTACCAGTTGGCCCGGGCATATCGAAGCGCCGGCCAGCCGGAACTCGCCGACCAAATGCTCAAGCGATTCCAGGACGCCCAGAG
>CAZTHM010000259.1:0-5827 GCA_964613505.1 uncultured Acidobacteriota bacterium
ATCACACCGAAGACCCGCGCGCCACCGAACTGCGCAAGATGTCGGAGGAATTGGGCCGCCGCACCGGCCAGACCCAGTGGTTCGAGATGTCGAAGCGGATCGAGGACTTGATGATCCGCGAGAAGAAGATCAATGCCAACGTGGATTTTTATTCCGCGTCCGCGTACTACGTCCTGGGAATCCCCATTGATCTCTACCCGCTCATCTTCGCGGTGAGCCGCATCTCCGGCTGGACGGCCCACGTGCTCGAGCAGTACGCGAACAACCGCCTCATCCGCCCGCTCGCCGAGTACACCGGCCCCACGGGCCTCAAGCACGTTCCCATCGACCAGCGCTAGGGGCGAAAGATTCTGGAACTCGGTGGCTGCGTCTCGGGCATTGCTCAGGAGATCGCAGACACGTCAGTTGACGGGTCTGCGCCAGTCGGCCAAGGATCGCCCTCCAGATTCGGTGTTACGTTGCCTCCGGCCCGCAGTTCTCCCTCCAGTTCCTTTCCAACCGAGGGGGCACGGGTCTATTCGTTCCCGTTCACGGTACAATGATCTTGGGCCCACTGCCAAAAATGAAGCCCTTTAGTTCATAACAATAGACGCTGTAATCGTACACGCCGTACGAGCAATCTCCGTTGACCGGTGGACTCGTTTGGCGACCACCTGGCGCGATTACTGTTGAATAAGCGCTTCCGAAGACGTGCTTGTTGGCAACCCCGATGGCAGCGTTCTCTTTCGTGTTATTTACCCATGTGAATGTATCTCCCTTATTCCCATGGGCATTCTTCGGATTGAGTTGGAAGGTGGGTGTTATATGTACGTCCGTATTCGGCATGGTACTTGCTCCTTTCCGAGTTGATTGGACCTCTTCTAAGGTGCTGAGAAAACTCTCCTTTTCATGGTGAACTCGCGCTGAGCGAGGTGCGTCTCGTTCGTCTGACGGAAAGAAGCGAGAGAGATGCTTCCCTCAGCCCCGCACCCAGAGGCCCTTCAGTTGGGGTGAGGTGCGCCCCCACGTTCTTCAGCGCCCAGCCAGACTTCACCGATTCTGACGCAACTTGAAGCGCGGATCGGTGCGGAGCTTCGCCAGTTCCGGCGAGCGCTCGACCTCCCCGGCGGAGTATCCACGTTCGAGCGCTTTGCTAACCCACTTCAACGCTTCTTCTCGCTGGTTCAGGCGCTCGTAGGTTTCTCCCGCGATGAACATCAGCTCAACATTATTCGGCGCGCGCGCCAGCGCCGCTTCGAGCAACAGCAGGGCCTCGTCGCGCTTGCCCAACATCGCGTAATAGCCGGCCAAATCGCCAAGCAGCTTGGGATCGCGCGGGTTGACTGCTCGCTGCTCCTCCGCCATCCTGGCCGCGCGTTCGTAGGCGGCACGCGCCTTGAACCTGTTGCCAGGCACCCAATGGTAGGCCGCTGCGAGGTTCCCCCAGACGAAGTAATCCTTATCGTTGAACTCCAGGACCTTTTCAAACATGCTCGCTGCCTTGGAGAAATCTCTCTCTTCGTAGAAATAGAGAGTCGCCAGATTGTTATACGCCTCATACGTGGGGCGAACGGTAAGAGATTTCTCGAACGCAGTGCGAGCTTCTCTCCATCGATTCTGCTGGTAATACATGCCCCCCAGTCCGACGTAGCCCATGGGGTTTTCTGGGGCCAGGTCGATCACGCGCTGGTACATTGCCGCCGCGTCTGCGAAACGCCCCCGGAGGTAGTAGAATTTGCCCAGGTCACGATAGCCGCCCCAGTAGCCGGGTCGCAGCCTCAAGGCTTGTCGATAGGTCTGCTCTGCTTGTTCCGGTCGTTGCAACAAATCATAAGCGTGAGCTTGAGCTTGGAACGCCTCCACGTAAGTGGGATCCAGGGTAAGGGCGTGCGCGAAAACTGTGATGGCTTCCTCATATCTCCCCGTCCCGTTGTACACCATGCCGAGGCAGGCGGGGCCATCGGGTAGTTCCAACCCGTATAGAACCGCGTTTCGGCACGCCTCCAGGGCCTGAGAGACCCACGTGGGGTCCTTGCGCTGCTCATAGCGCCGCAAATAAGCTTCACCCAAGCCGGCATACGCGTGTGCGAATTTGGGGTCGTGTTCGAGGGCATGATTGAAGACGGCAATGGCGCTATCGATGTTTTGGGGCTCGTGGTAATCGAGCAGTATGCGGCGGCCACGCACGAAGTCGTCGTAGGCGTCGGGCTTGCGGGTGCCGAAGACCCTTAGAGAGTCTCCTTTTCGTGCCGTGAGCTCTGCTTCCAAGGCCGCGACCACGAGGTTTGCCGCTTCCTCTCTAAGCTGCGAGGGGTTGACTGGAGGCGCCGTGATCTCGCCCCCACGCACTTGTCGGCGCGTGGGTGTGTCAAGGAGGAGATAGGCGAAGCGGATCTTCCCCCCAGCTTGTTCCACGGTATACTGCACAACAAGATTCGCGCCGAACTCCCTGAGCGCTTCCTCCGGCGTGCTGACACCCTTTTCCCTGACCTCGCTCAGGGGGACAATTTGAAGCGAATACCTCTCGGTGAGCTGAGAGAGCCGAGCGGTGAGCGTCTCGTTCAGGCGCTTGGCGAGGACCCCTGTTGCTGCTTCGCGGTCGAGTGCCACAGGTGGCAGAACGGCCAGACGGGGTCCTTGTGGCACCTCCGCCGTGGTAACACTCTGCCTCGTGCGCTGTTGGATCGACGGCATCAGCCGGAATACGAAGAGCGCGAACGCGATGACGGCCACGCAGGCAGCCGCCACTCTTGGAATGGCCGGGCCGCGGAGGATTTCGCGCAGGCGTGGCGGGGGCTTCTCGCCGCGTTCCAGGGCGCGCAAGTCGGGCAGAAGTTCGACCGCGGTGGCAGGCCGGCCGGCGGGATCTTTGGCCAGCATCCCGGAGATCAACTGGCTGAGGCTCTCCGGAACCTGCGGGTTCACCTGGCGGAGCGGCAACGGCGTCGAGTGCAGGATGCGGTCGGAGGTTTCGAGAAAGCTCTCGGTCCGGAAAGGATGCTGCCCGGCCAGCATCTCGTAACACACGACGCCCAGGGAGAAGATGTCGGCGCGCTCGTCCGAGGGCTGCTCCAGCAAGACTTCCGGCGCCATGTAGGCGGGAGTGCCGGACAGCCTCCCCGGCCCGCTCCCCGTGCTGCTCGTGTCAGTATCGTCGTCGGAGCGCGGCAGGCGTTTCGCCACCCCAAAGTCCAGAATCTTGATCTGGCCGCGCGGGGTCAGCATGATGTTTTCCGGCTTGATATCGCGATGCACGACGGCTTTCTCGTGCGCCGCCACCAGCGCTTCGGCGCATTGGATGGCGACGGGCAGGAAATCCGCGAGGCGGAAAGGTCCGGTCAGCCGCTCGCGCAGCGTGACGCCCTCCACGTATTCCATCACCAGGAAAGTCTCGTCGCTCTCTTCCAGAACATCGTAAACGGCGGCGATGCGCTGGTCGCTCAGGCGCGAGGCGTGCTCGGCTTCCTTGAGGAAACGCTGGCGGTAATGTTCGTCGGCGCGCAGGCGCGGCGCAATGCGCTTCAACGCCACCGAACGCTTCAGCCGCGTGTCGTCGGCGCGATAGACTTCTCCCATCCCGCCCGCTCCCAGGCGGGAGCGGATCACAAACCGGCCGACCATGGTTCCAGTTAAGTCTGCGAGGACTGGCGCTGCTTTCGAACTTGCCGCATGCGGCTCAGGCATGGGAGGCCGCCAATGGGGGGTCGGCTGCAAACACTCTCAGGTCGCGCAACAAGCGAGCTGCTCGACTGAGTGCGCAGCGTGGTCCTTACCCGTGCGATTAATATCCGGCATTCTACGCGCATCAAAGTGGGAAAGCAAATCAGAGAATTTTTCTGACGGGCAGAGACCTTGGGGTCGAGTGGCAGCGTCGGCGGGTTCGGGATTGAGGAGGAAAAGCCCACGGTCAATCCCGATCTTATCGGGACCCGCATCGAAGGGAAGAAGCCGCAGACCTACTCAAGTCTGCGCGTCTCGACGCGGCCGGCCCAGGTCTTGCACACGTGCGGCTGGCCGATAGCGGTAGCTCTGCGATCTCCAGAGGAGGCTAAAATTGGCGAGCCTTCATCGCTCGTAGACCTCGCTACGGTGGCGGATTCGCGTCACCTCCACCAGAAGCTTTGGATCGTCGGCCGTGTACACCACGCGGTAATCGCCCACGCGGATGCGCCACTGGTGTCTTTACCCTTTGAGCTTCTTGCAGCCGGGCGGACGGGGGTTCTCGGCAAGTGCCATAAGTTTGCGGTCTATTCGGGAAAACAGCGCATCATCGAGCGCATCCAGTTCCTTCCCGGCAGATGGCTTTATTTCGAGAGAGTATCTAGGCACGCTGATGATGGCCCTTCAATCGGCTGGCCCGGTATTCCTCGTAGGGAATGCCCTTTTCCTTGCGGCGCGACTCGGATACCAGGACATCCCAAAAATCCTCCCAGAGCGCCCCGTGCTTTCTCAGGTCAATCTGGACGGCGACCTTGCGCCCTTTAGCGTCGGTTACGAACTGAATTCCGGTCATGGCTTCATTCCCCTTCCTTAGCGCTCGAGAGGCGCCCTATCCCGCCCGCGTCCTACAGTCAAGCCCAACTACCTATGATAACATCCTCTCGTCATCCGGTACCGGGTAGCCAAGGTCAATCGTCCGTCAGCTGACGGATTGACTGTGGGCTTTTCCCATCGACAAAAAACCCAGGGCGAGCAACGCACCCATCGCGGCAGAAAATTGCTTCTGCTTGGCGGGACGGCCCGCCGATCCCGCCGAGCGGGACCGGCCTCTGCGGGAAGAAGCCGCAGACCTACAAAGGAGGTCTGCGCTTGCAGTTGGGCAGCTGCCGAGCTCTGTCGTAGAATGCACAGGCGTGCGCGGTTTGCTCTGGATGGCCAGAATGACTTACCCCAAGTCCATTCTTGAACTGACAAGCGAGTACTGGCGACAACTCTCGCCTCGAACACAGGGGCGCTGGGTGGAGCGGGCTCTTCGCTATTGGCGAGGGCGAGGCTTTCCCCATATCAGGCTGAATCTGAGCGAGATCCGCCATGAGTTTTCCCGGCTTTGCCAAGTGGGTCCTGCATTCGTTTTGCAAGGCCACGAGTTACGCGCCTGTACCCTGGCGCTGCGATTGGCCAACTACTTTCACCCACACATGTGGCGGTTGCACTCCAGCCGCTACCGTTCACCCTGGCACGCATTCGCTGACGATGATGTGCTGCGCCTCTGCATCCGTAAGGCCCTCACACACTGTCACGATCGCCCGCCATTAGCGCCGAATTCGTTGCGCCGCCAGCTTCAGAGCCTCACCAATACAGCGAGTGTGTGGAATTTCCGTCCGGCGGTCGCCCGCGCGCTGATGCAAATGTTCTCCCGAGACGGGGATGCGGTGCTTGATTTCTGTGCAGGCTTCGGTGGTCGGTTGCTTGCCGCTCTGTCACTCAATCGGCGGTATATAGGAATTGAGCCCTCGCTTACGACGCTTCGCGGCCTGGAGCGCATGTCCCTGGGGCTGTCGTCGCTGAACCTAAGTTGCGGCAGAGTGACGCTCCTCCACGGCAGCGCGGAAGAAGTTCTTCTGCAACTGCCGTCGTGTTCGGTTGCGCTTGTCCTCACCAGCCCGCCATACTTTGATCGCGAACGTTACTGTGAGGATGGCCGGCAGAGCTTTCCTCAGTACCCCAGCTACCAAGCGTGGTGTGATGGTTTTCTGCGAGTCACGATCGAGGAATCGGCCCGGTTGCTGATGCGGAGGGGTAAGTTGATTCTGAACGTTGCTGACGCTGGCAAGTACACCATTGTGCGCGACACCCTGCGCCTGGCGGCGCGCCACTTCCAGTTGGCCGGCATACTGGTGGAGTTTGT
>CAZTHM010000260.1:0-5825 GCA_964613505.1 uncultured Acidobacteriota bacterium
GCTGGACTGCCGCTGGCTAAGGAACTCTTTGATTTTAAGATCCAGCCGTTTGGTGTGAGAGAGGCCGGATGGCATGAACATACGCGGCAACTGAAATCCTTGTGGGACCAGCAACACCCTGGTGAGCCCGCCGAAGCGTTTATAGCTCATGCCTTGAAAGGGGATCCAATTCGTCGGCGGCTTGTGCTGTGGTACGTGGTTCGGCGATTGTCCGACCCCTACATCTGGAAGGAATGGCATGCTGGTAGATGGCGCCGGCATGTCTTGATGATCGACGAGCACCGTAAGCTCGAGCGTCCTGGGGTCGCGCGCGTTCGGGATTTTCTCGTCAGTGTCATGGTGCCTCTCATGGGAGTGATAACGACAAACTACGATCTTCTTGTTGAATACGCGTTGGGAACTCGCGGGTTTAACTACGGTGCCGCCGAGGAGAGGCTTGAGGGCCGTGGCCCATATCCAGTCTCGCAGTGGCGCAACCCAGTGACGTTGACGGGCAGAATCCCCATCGCCAAGGTTCATGGGAGCATCTCTTGGGATGCACGCGGGCGCTATTCAGACGGGCGAAGGGGGCTCACGGGAGACGCCCTCATTGTTGCGCCAATTCCGCACAAAGCTCCACCTTCAGAGCTACAGGACCAGTGGGAACTGGCGGGGAAGATCCTTCGAGGATCTTCGAGGCTTCTCGTCTTTGGCTTCGCGTTTAACCCGTATGATTCTGCGTTTCTGGAGCACCTCAAAGCAGAGGGGAGACGATTGAAGGACGTTCTCCTCGTTGACGTTGCTCCCAATGAGGATGCGGCTCGCCGCTTATGGAAGGATGCAGGCATACAATCCATTCAACCGCCTCCGCAAGGGGAAGAACAGTTACGACGGTGGGTAATGGGCGACGCCATCCGATCGGCATAGAAATATGGCGGGTGGGGCAGAAATCGCTCGCTAATGTCTGCGTCAACCACGTGAAAAGAAACGGAGGACTGGTGAAGCTCTTTGCCTATCGTTGGGGAAATGGCGATGCATCGATTGTTTACGCACGTGACCCGTTGGATGCGTTGAATAGGCTCGATGAATTCGGAAATGTGGGTAATACCCGCATGCGCCCCGAAGGGGGCTACCAGATAGATGAACTGGCGCCGTTGGAGTTAGGGCGGCTGGTAGAACTCAATTTCTTCATGGTCGATTTCAAGCTGAATGACGATGGGCAGTTGAACCTCCAGCAACTTGGAGAGGAATTCGGGGAGGAGTTGTATGACTGGGCTTACCCAGACATTCAGGGCGTTTGGAGTGAAATGGACGAGGAGCACCCGGAGTTTGAGAAAAGACTTTCGGAGGCGGTTGAAAACGAACGGCGACGATTGGAAGGTGGTGCGTAGCGAGCAAGTGCGGCTGGCGCGGACGTCGTGCGCGGGAATCTAGGGCCGGCCCAAGGGCCGGCCCTACGACAGCCAAGGCCGGCCCAAGGGCCGGCCCTACGACAGCAACGACGGACGAACCCGCGGCATGAATAACCTGCCGCGGCCACGCGCTGACGGCTGAAAGCTGATCGCTGACCGCTGCTAGCTCTCCACCGACAAAGTCTCGCCCAACAACTTGGGATGTGGTAGAACAAGTGCCCGCAGGGGACTCTCAAAATAGGAGGCAACACATGAAAACGACGCGCCGCAAGGCGTTGCGAATGGCCGTGCAGATCGCGGGAGGAGGCGTCTCGGCTTTGTCGCTCCAGGCGCTGGCGGGGAATGGCGCGCCGGCAGAAGTGGCGGCCCCGCCGGAGCCTGCGTCGCTGCCGGTGCAGGCCGAACCACGGGGCTATCCGAAGCTCCTGGCGCATTGGAAGCTGGACGGCGATTGCCAGGATGCGGCAGGCGCGCATCATGGCGTGGCGCAGGGCGTCAAGTATGTTGAAGGCCGCGAGGGCCGCGCGCAGGGCGCAGCGCAGTTCAACGGCGAAGAGAGTTTTGTCAAAGTGGATGACCACGATGATTTTCACCTGGAGACGCGCGAGTTTTCGATCGCCCTCTGGGTGAACCTGCCCGCGGACCTCGAATCGGTTATCGGAGATATTCTGACCAAATTCGACCCCGTCCGCCGCAAGGGATTCAACCTCGGCGTGACAGGCAGCTCGCCCAGCTACGGTTCGATCGGCGACGCAAAGCAGGTGCACTTTGGCATCGACGGAGGGATCAACGGGTCGTGGATTGATTGCGGCCGGCCGTGGAAGTCGAATCCCTTGATCAGCACCCTCGTCGCTTACAAGGGCGAGCTCTATGTCGGGCTCGGCGATGCCTCGCGGGCCGAGGACGCTTGCCATGTCTTCCGCTACGCAGGGGGCAGCGATTGGGTGGACTGCGGGCGCGTGGGCACGCACCCCCTGGCCGTGTCGGTGTTCACGATGATCGTCCACAAGGGGGAGCTTTACGCCGGGACGGGCGTTTGGGATTGGGAACGCGCTCACGTCGGGATGGGCGGGCCCAATCACGTCTACCGCTATGCCGGGGGCACCAAGTGGGAGGATTGCGGGCAGTTCGGCAACGGCTATCGCGTCATGGCGCTCGCTTCTTTTCAAGGGCACCTCTACGCCGGCGACGACTCGGTGCGGTGCTATCGCTACGACGGAGGGCAGAAATGGACGTTTTGCGGCCAGGTCGGCCCGCCCAGCGAAATTCTCTTTCAGAGCGCCACGGTGTACCGCGGGCATCTCTACGGCTCCTCGCATCCCGCCATGTACCGCTACGATGGCGGCACCGACTGGGTGTGTATCGGACGTAACCCGCACGGTATGACGCAGGTCCATAAGTTGCAGGTGTATGACGGACACATTTACGCGGGCACCTGGCCGCACGGGAAGGTGCTGCGATACGAAGGCGGCCAGGAGTGGACGGATTGCGGTCAGATCGGGATTCCCACGGACAAGTACCAGATTAACGAGGTAAATGACCTCACTGTATATAATGGCAAATTGTATGCAGGTGTCCTCCCCCGAGCCGAAGTCTATCGCTACGAGGGCGGGACGAGATGGACCTTGCTGAGGAGCATGGTGGACTCTCACACTTGGTCCCCCGACGACGTCCACCGGTTGAATCGCGTTCCCGGCATGGCGGTTTTCCAGGGCAAGCTTTTCGGCGGAACCTCGACCTGCTTCGGGCGATACGATCCGGAAGTTCCCCCGGAGGCCGGGCGGGTCTTCGCAATGGAGGCGGGCAAGTGCGTTACCTTCGACGACGACCTGGGCGCGGGCTGGAAGCACGTCGCCGCGGTCCGGGAAAAAGGCCGCCTGCGGCTCTACGTCAACGGCGAATTGAAAACGACTTCGCCGGCCTTCGATAATTCCGACTATGATATTTCGAGCCGCGCCCCGCTGTTGATCGGCTTCGGCGCGACGAATTACCTAAGCGGCATTCTGGATGACGTCCGCATTTACGGCGGCGCGCTCACGCCCAGTCAGGTTTCGGATCTCTCGCGGAGAGCGGGTCATTAGGGCGCGGCCACATCATCTACCTCACGTGGCTGTTGCTGCGCTACTCGCGGTAGAAGCCCGCAGGTTTGCGACTCCGGCGGCAAAAGTCCGAGGTGCAATCATGACCGAGCGAAAAGTAAATTTCAGCCTCCTGGTGCGGGCCACGCCGGCGCGCGTCTATGACGCACTTACGACGTCGGACGGCCTCGACGCCTGGTTCACCGAAGGAGCATTTGTCGACGCCCGGCCGGGAGGGCGCATCCAGTTTCGCTGGAAGAACTGGGGGCCTTCCCAATACACTGGTGAAAACGGCGGCCCGGTGCTGGAGGCGAAGCGTCCGGAGCGATTCGTCTTTCAATGGAAAGCCGACTCGGGCGGCTACAGCACGACGGTTGAAATCGACTTCGAACCGCGCGAGGGGGGAACTTTCGTTCGCCTCGTCGAGTCCGGCTACGAAGAGGGCCCCACGGGCTTGCAGGACCTGCTCAATCGCGCCACCGGCTGGGGATGCGTCCTCACGCTGATGAAGTTCTACGTCGAACACGGCGTCACGTATTGACGGAACAAACGGCCGCGTCTCCGCTCGTCGGCGGGGCGGCAGCCATAACCATCAGCGGGAGCGCGCCCCGGCCGGAAGCGCCCGTCCACCACAGCGAGTGCGGCCAGCCGTCGCCGCCAAGCACTAACCAGCTTCCAGTTTCTGACTCCGTCCCCAGCGAACCAGGACCACTGCCAGGATCGCAACGGCTACGACGCTAGCCAAGGCGCTCCACAGGGTAAGATTCCATAAAGTGGACGCTTCCAGACTTACCGCCTCCTCGAAGCGTTGCTGGACGACCACCAAAAAACCGGTGTTTCCGACTGATGCAAAACCGGCGATCCAGCGCCCGGCGTACTCCTTGGCGACGGTCGAGACCGGATCGAAGTAATTATCGTCGGGGGGAATCATCAGCTTGGAATCGGCCAGTTGGAATTCTTGAGGTTTCGCCGGATCCGTCTTTGTCAGGATCTTGTTTGCATTCGGAAATTCGACAGGCTCAATCCCCTGGCGATAGGCAGGATGAAAGAGGACCACATACCTGCCCATGTTCGTATCCGGCGAGAGACCGGGAGTTTCGATGTCTCGGGGAGCGAGGAGGGCCACTTGACGGCTCTCATCGTGCAGGAGGACCGGGCCCAAGGTTGCGTCTGTGGTGACCGCAGCGGCGATGACGCCAAGAAAATGTTTCTCCTTGTCCAGGATGGGGGCTGAAACCGCAAACTTATAAAGGTTGTCACTTTTTCCGTGATAGACCCGCGAGATGTGGACGGACCCGCTGCGGCCCTGATCACCCAGCCTTTTTGCACCCTGGAAATAGTCCCGCCAGCTGAATTGATCCCCAACCATTCTGTCCGCCAGAGGCACATGTGCCACCATGATGCCTTTTTCATTAGTGATATAGCAGGACTTGAAGGGACTGGGCTGGTCGTGGCAAGTCTCATAGATAAACTTCTGCAGACCGTGCCGGTCGTCCTTCGCCATGAGCCCTGCCAATCTCGGGTCGGCCGTGGCCAATTCCACATTTCTGCTGAGATAACGTAATTGCAGCAGCGCTGTCGTAGCCAAGTCCCGACCTGCAAAGCTGGCGCCTTTCAGGGTCGCTTCCAGCAAGTTGGTTTTGCGAGCCTGGGCAACCGACAGAGCCATGACGCCAGCAAATATCCAGATGGCGATGACGGCCGCAGCTAAACCTGCCTCCATGCGATTTCTTTTGCACCATCCGAAAAAGCGTTCCCGCCGCGTCCACACTTTTGCCAGCGTCTCCTTCCCGGCCCGGTATCGGCCAATATCGAATGCCAGAGAATTCGCAGACGCGTACCTCTCCGCTTTGTCTTTCTTAAGGCACTTCAGGCAGATGGCCTCGAGGGTAGGATCAACTTTCGGATTGAACAGGCGCGGAGGCTTGGGCGTTTCCCTCCGCACGAGCTGCAACGTCTCATGGACCGTTTCCGCGCGGAAGGGCGGGATGCCGGTGAGCAGCGTATACAAGATGGCTCCCAGCCCGTACACGTCGCTGGTGGTGGTGATTTCCCTGCCATCGGCCTGTTCGGGAGACATATAGGTGGCGGTGCCTTCCACCGCGCCGGAGGCCGACGCGACCTGATCTTTGCCGAACCGTCTTGCCAATCCGAAGTCTGTAACGTGGGGCTTACCCTCTTCGTCCAGGAGGATGTTGGCGGGCTTGAGATCATTGTGCAGAATCTGCCTCTGGTGGGCATGGTGCACGGCAAAGGCGATCGTCTGCACCAGGACCGCAGCATCCTGCGGCCGCTGGGGGAAATCCTTGATGTGATCGTTCAGGGATTTCCCTTCGATCAGGTCCATGACAAAGTA
>CAZTHM010000261.1:0-5806 GCA_964613505.1 uncultured Acidobacteriota bacterium
CACCTGTCCGGGTTTCGTCAAGACTCTTGCTGAGTCGGCTCCAGAATTAAGACGCTCGCTCTCCCCATCCGGTTGCGCCGGCAAAACGATACTGCGCGGAGCCAGAAGATCCCTGCCTGCGGTTAGACACGAGGACACCTGTTCGCCCACAGTTGGGTGAATGCAATAAAATTAGAAAATCCGCTCCCAAATCCTGGCTCGCTGGCGTTTGCTTCCGGCTGCGTCGGCCAACTCTGGAGCTGGCGAAGGGATTCGAACCCCCGACCCTCTGATTACAAATCAGATGCTCTACCAGCTGAGCTACGCCAGCCGTCACAAACTTACAATTATAAGAGCACGGCAAGAAAATTGCAAGGAAAATTCTTCGATAATGTTGCCCCCCTCGGGATTGGGTGGACTCGCGGGCCCTGCCTCGGCCATTCATGCGCCGGGAGCATTGCATTGGCGCGACAACTCCAATAACGAACCCGCCACCTTGCTCTGGCAGGCTCGTGTCTTCACATGCTTATGTATTGATACGAATCCTTCCTCGAGCAGCCGATTCGCCCCGAAATGCCAAATCAGCCGCGCAGGTAACGGGAGGGATTGACGGGTGTTTCGTTTACGAGAACTTCGTAGTGCAAGTGAGGTCCAGTGGTCCTGCCGGTCATTCCGATGGCTCCGATGACTTGTCCCCGTTTCACTTCCTGGCCCAGGACGACAAAAATCTTGCTTAGGTGTCCGAACTTGGTGGTAATGCCGTAGCCGTGGTCGATCAGGATGGCATTCCCGTACCCCGAGTCGGGACTGGCGCTGAAAACAATCCCGTCGCCCGAGGCTTGGACTTGTGATCCATAAGGAGCGGAGATATCCAACCCGGCGTGGAACGCGCCCTCACCGCTTAGAGGGTCCATGCGCTGGCCAAAACCCGCAGTTATCTGACCGCGGACGGGCCAAAGCGAGGGAACCATCGAACGATCCAAGCGGGGATCAGAAACCAGACCCTGGACGATCGGATCCAGGGGCGACCGGGAGGCCGCGGCTTTCATCAGCGTAAAGGCGTACAGGGAGGCATTATAACTGGATTCCACGTTAGAATTGCTCTGCGCTGCCAGGGCGAGCACGGCATGTGAAAGTTGTGGCCGGCGCGGCTCTCCGAATCCGTAAGTCAGCGCCACTTCCGAAGCCAGAGATTGCAGAGATCCTAATTTGGCGTTGGTATGGGTGACGACGTTCTCGAGCGTCCGGTATTGAGTCTTGAGAGCCTCACGCTCCGTCCGCAGGTTATTGTAGTTTGACACCTTTAGGAGCATCCGGGCATAGCTGCTGGCCAGCGCCGCCACGGTCATGATACCCACGACGCTAAAGGCCAAGACCAGATGAACTGCGTAGAAAGGCATTCGGACCTTGTGCAGTCTGCCGTGCGCACCAGGAAAGATTAGAAAAGTATAAAACTTCCTTTCCATTTCTCCACCGCCAGATGAGTTTTCGTGTCGTAACAAGCTCCGCCTCAAAGTGCCAGGGAGCTTGAGAGAATTGGGCCAGCAACCGCGACCGTTATGGAGTGCGGGGCTAATCCTATTTAGGACTACAACATTTGTCAAGCAAATACGGTGAGGCTTTCACCCCTCGGGGACGGCACTGCACGGGCCCACGCCTTTCATAGTCTGATGGGACTATAAATGCG
This sequence comes from uncultured Acidobacteriota bacterium, assembly GCA_964613505.1. Classification (GTDB taxonomy): domain Bacteria; phylum Acidobacteriota; class Terriglobia; order UBA7540; family UBA7540; genus CAZTHM01. The sequence continues at coordinate 1,667 of CAZTHM010000261.1, forward strand.
CACGCTCCCCCCAATCCGTCAGTCCTTCTCACCTCGTCGTCTAGAAGGAACTGGCCTCAAGTGCGATAAGCCCAAAGGGATTTGAGGTAATATACGTTGGCCACATCGGGATAGAGAATGATTAAGAACGAGCGGGAATTCGTTCGTTGGTTGAAGCAGGTTGCTCCTAAGCCCAGGGGGGGCGTCAAGCTGGGCATTGGGGACGATGCCGCGATGGTGGCTGTATCGCCCGGCTGCGACCTCATTCTGACCACTGACTTGAGCATCGAAAACGTGCATTTTACCCATGCCCTCCACTCGGCGCGGTCGGTGGGGCATCGCGCCCTGGCTCGTTCACTTAGTGACGTTGCGGCAATGGGCGGCGAGCCACGTTTCGCTCTGGTCTCGATTGCTCTCTCCGAACGGACAACACGGGCTTGGGTGAAGGGTTTCTATTCCGGGCTGCTTGCGCTGGCGGAAAGGCATGGGGTAGCAGTGATCGGAGGAGATACATCGGTAGTCAGGGGAACAATCTTGATCGACGTCATTGCCGGCGGAGAAGTTCCCAAAGGCAAGGAGCTTCGCCGGTCGGGTGCGCGGCCGGGCGACTGGATCTTCGTGAGTGGCTCACTGGGACTCTCGAGCCTGGGTTTGAGCTTGCTCAAGTCACGGGCGCGTCGAGGGCGCAAGTCCGCGGAAGAGTTGGCGGCGATCCAGGCTCATCTTTACCCGGAGCCGCGCTGCGCCCTGGGCCGATTCCTCTCTCAAGAAAGCATCGCCTGCGCCGCGATTGACATAAGCGACGGGCTTTCCACGGACCTCCAGCACCTTTGCGAAGCCAGCGGCACGGGAGCACGCATCAGGGAGAACGCCATTCCTGGCCCCCGGTGGCCGGTCACCGGAAGGTTTTCTCCCGCCGCAATGCTCCAGTTTGCCCTCCACGGCGGGGAGGACTACCAACTGCTCTTCACGGTTCCGCAAGCCAAAGTTCCGCGCCTGCCACGACGCTTTCGAGGAGTCGAGCTTCATCGAATTGGGGAAGTCACGAGGTCGCGAAAACTCTATCTGATTCGCGAGACCGGCAAAGCGGAAATCCTCTCTCCCGCGGGATGGAACCATTTCCGAAAGCGATAGCCCAATTCATGTAATTGGCGACGGCGCTCGCAGAGCGCAACCACGCGCTTGCCGTCTCCTTCAATTTCAGGTGGGGCTCCGACCGGCGACCCAATTCTCAAGGTTGTCGCGTTTCGGACGGCTGGCCGGAGTTGGATGTGGAGGGTGACGCCGGCTTTGTTGCCCCCGGTGCCGGCGCAGGAGGGACCTCTTTGGCCGGGGTGGTGGGCTGAGGCGACGCCTGACCTGACGCGGGCTTTGTCACGGAGGGATTCCCGACCGTTGGCTCGGCCGGAGTCTTGGGGTTCCCTTCCGAGGGTCCCTTCGAGGCCGGTGAATCCGCCTTGCCCGTGGCGGACGCTGCCCCGCTGCCGACGGTTGCGGAGGCAGCGCCCTCTGCCAAGAGCCGTTCGGTGGTGGCGCTGGCGAGAATCTCTTTCACCTGCTCGGGGTCCCTGAGAAGGGGCGAATGAGGGAAGTCCTCGGCGGGGCGGTCTTTGACCGCCTCTTCCATAAATTCCATCCAGATGGGCAGAGCTGCTTTGGCGCCCTCCTCTTTGGGTCCCAGCGAGCGATGATCGTCGAAGCCCACCCATACGCCGCAAGTCAACGAGGGCGAAAAGCCGATAAACGCGGCGTCCACGAAGTCATTGGTGGTCCCAGTCTTTCCGGCCAGAGGATATTTCTCCGCCAAGGCTTTCGCCCGCGTGGCGGTTCCGGTCATGAAGACCTCACGAAGCATGGAAGTCTCCAGTCGCGCGATGGGGGCGGGCAAAACGTCGGTGACCTCGGGAGGGAAGTCGTCGATAACGCGCCCGTCGTAGTTGGTAACGCGCTCGATCATGCGCGGAGAGACATGGACACCATCGTCCGGAAAAGCCGTAAAGGCCGAAGTATGCTCGAGCAGATTGAGGTCGGAGGCGCCCAGCGCCAGGGGAAGATTGGGAACCAGGCGCGAGGTGAGGCCAAACCGGCGGCACAGTTTGATGACCTTGTCCACCCCTACACGACTTAGCAGGCGTACGGCCGGGATGTTGCGCGACTCTGCCAGGGCGTGCAGCAGAGTGATGTCTCCCAGAAATTTGTTATCGTAATTGTGGGGTGACCACACGCCCGAGGAAGATGGGAAGCTGACCGGGGCATCCAGGATGGTGTCGAAGGGACTGGCGCCATCCAGCAGGGCCGCGGCGTAGACGTAGACCTTGAACGAGGAACCTGATTGTCGCTCCGCCTGCCGGACGCGGTTGAACTTGCTTTCCTCGAAATCGTACCCCCCCACCAGGGCCCTAATGGCGCCGGTCGAGTTCTCGATGGCGACGAGCGCTCCCTGGGCCTGCGGGCGCTGGTCGAGGGTCAAACGCAGGGACTGGCCTTTGATCTCCTTGATCTGAAACAGGTCAACGTCGCCGGAGGTGAAGACCTCGAAGGCCGAAGTCTTCCCCGTCCAGGCGAAGTCCGGCCGCGTCAGGCGCGCGGTCAACTCGCCGAGGCGCACCAAGGCAGAGTCAGCCTTTACCTCGATTACGAGACCGCGCAGCAGCGCTCCAACTTCCAGGGGCTTCCGCCAGTCCGGGTGGGTGTAAGTCTCGAGCGTGGCCAGCAGGCCGCTGGGGAGCGTGGGAGGGTTTTTGATGATGTTCTGCTCGGGGCCGCGCCAGCCGTGCCGCTTGTCGTAGGAGCGGAGGCCGTTTTGGACCGCTCGCTCGGCGTTGCGTTGCAGAGACGCATTGAGCGTGGTGTAGACGCGCAACCCTCTTTCGTGAACCGCCTCCTCTCCGTATTTCTTTTCCAGAAACAGCCTGACGTCTTCCACAAAGTAGGGCGCCAGGGTGTTGGTCCACCGCTGGATATTCAGATTGAGGGGAGTAGATTTGGCTTGGCGGAATTGCTCCTCGGTGATCTTCCCGTTCTCAAACATGGCGGCCAGGACAAGGTTGCGCCGCTGGCGGGCACGTTCGGGGTAGATGAGCGGCGAATAGCCGGTGGGTGTTCGCGGCAGGCCTGCCAGGAGCGCCGCCTCGGGGAGGGTAAGCTGGTCCAGACGCTTGCCAAAGTAAAACTGCGTGGCCGCCGCGAAGCCGAAATTCCCGTGGCCGAGTTCGATCTGATTGCAGTAAAGGGTAAAGATCTGCTGCTTGGTGAAATGGCGCTCGATCTGGATGGCGATTAAGACTTCCTGGAATTTGCGCCGGAAGTTTTTCTCGGGCGTGAAGAAAAGCTTTTTGCTGAGCTGCATGGTAAGAGTGCTGGCGCCCTGCGCGCGCCGCCACTCCATGAGGTCGGTGATGGCGGCGCGCACCACGCGAATCACATCCACTCCCCAATGACTTTCGAAATGCCTATCCTCGATGGAAAGGACTGCGTCCCTGAGCACTTTGGGAATCTGGTCGTAGGTGACGATGACTCGCCGTTCGAGGGCGAAGCTGCCGATGGACGTCCCGTCGTCGGCGTAGAGTTCCGTCATCACGTCGGGGCGATACTCCATGAGCTGGCGAACTTGGGGCAGGTTCGACGAGTAAACGAAGACCAGCCCGCCCAGCGCGCCGACACCCGCCGAAAGCAAAACGAGGATGAGATAAAAAAACTGACCGATCACCCGCCGGAGGCTGAACCGCGAAGGTTGATGGGGCGGGGGCGGCAGGGGAGCGGGCTCAGAATCCGCCTCGGGATTAATCACCGTCTCCGACACGGCTGTCGCCAAGGTCAAACCCTGCGGTAACTCAGGAAGGTATCGGGGAGTTTCATCGGCTGCCTCATCGGTGCCGGTCTCTAGCTCGGGAGGGGGCTCCGCCGCATCTCGGATCTGTGACGGTCGAGTGTCACCGACCGAGTCTGTTGCGCCGGTCGGCGCCTGCCCTGATTCGATCGAGGATTGGGGAGGAGTCTCCGCCGGCGAAACGGAAGGGGCGTGCGGTTCCGGCTGCAAGGGCTTCTGGGGCGGCGCGGCGGGCTCGGACGGGCGCTTCTTCCCGCCGTCCGAAAGCCCCAGGGTTTGTATCTTGGCCATCGAGAATCGGCTCCTGAATCATTCTAGAGTCTCACTCGATG
>CAZTHM010000262.1:0-5790 GCA_964613505.1 uncultured Acidobacteriota bacterium
ATCCTGGTGACGCTCCAGCAGCATCACCAGGATTTGGAAGGGTTGTTCTTGCAGTCTGATTCTCAGGCCGTTCTTGCGCAGCTCCCCCGAGCGAAGGTCAACTTCGAAAACGCCGAAGCGGATGACGTGAGTGGGGGCGGTGGTTTCATTCATGGGAGGGCCACCCCTCGTGGAGCGGAGTTTACCACGAAGTTAGCCAACGGCAATCGCGAGCGAGTTCAATCCTGAGAGGCGAGCGTAGTGTCGGCGGGCGAAGTGGGTTTCCTGATGGGCGCTCATTAAACTGAGAAAAACGTGAGGTAGGGTTCTCCCCGCAGATCGCGCAGGAGCAGCAGCGCCAGTTCGCGCGCGTGATAATCACCCCACTGCGAAGATTCTCCGCAAGGGATCTTTCGCCCCGGCGGAATATAATCCCAGCCATTGGGGCGGTGGTAAATCGAATGCAGAATCAGCCCCTGATGCGCGGGATGGCGAGAAAGGTAAGGCTCGTCGAACAGGGCGCTCACAATTGTCAAGGTGGCCTGCTGGTAGCGGCGGCTATCTGCCGCGCGGTCGGGGAACTGGGATAGATATGACCCCAGCCGCCACAGTCCCTGGGCAGCGATGGCCGCCGCCGAACTGTCGACGGGCTCTTGGTCGTTGAAAGGATCACTCGGCCGGTTCAGATAGTCGCCCAGGTGCACCAAGTTGGGTGCTCCAGTGTCCCAAAAGGGAATCCCGTCGGCGGGCGTTTCCGCGAGGTAGTAATCGCACGTCGCTTCCGCGGCGCGGAGCATGGTGGTCTCGATTCTCTTGCGCCCACCGAACGGTTCGAGTTCGCTGTCAGGGACGGTAACGAGGAATTCCAACTGCTCGGCAAACCCGCACATGGCCCAGGCCAGCCCGCGCGTCCAGGTGGTAAACGGGGAATAACCCTGCTGAGTGTTCGGACAACGATAAGCGCCGTTCGTGGGATTGAAGAGCGATTCGTGAGCGACGCGCCCGCGCACGTCAAACTGATCGCGCCCCTCGCCGTAGTAAACGGAATGCTCCGCCGTGACGGCGGCGTGATGGATCAAGCGCTCGAGCAGTGATATCCGGTTGTCCATCTCTCCCAATAACACTTGTCCCAGACGATGTGCTAAGGCAAGAGAGCGCAACGAACGCATCGTGTCTACGAACAACGAATGTGGGCCGTGGAATGAGTAAATGTACCCGCGGCCGTCGCGCGTGCGAGCCCAGCGCGCCGCCTGCACTGCTCCGCTGGCTTTGAGCGCCAACTCATAGAACTCTTTCTCGAAAGGCGAAGCCTCGATCTTACCTTCCTTCAGCAGGCGCGCCGAATTGCCGTACGTGCTGACGATATTGAAGCCGTGGTCGTGGACACCCGTGTGGGAAACGTAGTTCGCCATGCGCTCGACCGTATGGCGCCGGCCATATTCCAGAAACCAGGGATCGCCCGAGGCGTCGAACTGCAGGAGTGCCGATCCGAACAGGAATCCCAGCGTCCACTCCGTCCAGCCGCGCGCCGTGTAGCGGCCCTGCACGGTGAATACTGGTGTGCCGTGGGAGAAATCCCAGGCCTTGTCAAGGACCCGGATCTTCTCAGCCGACAGCGCGAGAAGCCCTTCGAGTTTGGGCTGGAGCTTTTCCGGCGTCAGATCGAAATCAATGCGCATACCGATTCAGAGACGATGGAGATGAAACCCTCCGTCCACGCTGATGACTTCGCCCGTGGAAAAGGGGAAGCGGTCCTCGGCGATCGCGGCCACCGCGCGGCCCACGTCCTCGGGAGTCCCCCAACGTCTGATGGGCCACGCGCCTTCCGCAATCATTCGGTCGTATTTCTCTTTGACCACCGTGGTCATGTCGGTCGAAACCACGCCGGGACGGATTTCGTAAACGTTGATTCCGTGCTCCGCCAGGCGCACGGCGAAGAGCGGCGTCAGCATGGATAGGCCGGCCTTGCTGATGCAATAGTCGCCGCGATTGGTGCTGACCGCGTAGGCTGAAACCGAAGAAATCGTCACAATCTTTGGCTTGCGCTGGAGCGCGCGGAGCCGCTCGGGATCGGAGAGCCAGAAGTTGGCCACTGCCTGCGTGAGAAAATACGGACCCTTGAGGTTGACGGCGATGAGTCGATCGAAACTCTCCTCGTCTGCCTCAAGCAGATCCTTTCGGACGCGCGGCGCAACCCCGGCGTTATTCACCAGCAGGTCGATCCAGCCGAACCGAGCGCGCACCTCGGAGAGCAGCCGGGCCCGGTCGTCGCGGCGAGAGATATCGGCCCGAACTATCTCGAATTCTGCCGCCCCAGCTTTCGCCTCTTCGCAGAGCCGTTTCGATTCTTCCGCGGCGGTTTGGTTCGAGGCGTAGTTGATTGCCACGCTGAAGCCGATACGAGCCAATTCCACGGCAATTCCACGGCCGATGCCGCGCGACGAACCGGTCACCAGGGCGATTGGACCTGTGGGCGTCATGCTGCGGCATTTTACTGGGTTGGAACGCTCGCTGCACAAGAAAAGAAAGCTGTATTAGATTCATGCGAGCCCTATATCCTGATGCTCCGAGACGCGGGCAGACAATACTGGGAGGCGTAAGAGATGAAATCACACACTGAATATCTGTGGTTCAATACACGAAAGAAGCGGGAGTTCATCAACATTACCGGCGAACTCGAAAAGGCGCTGGCGAAAGCCCAGATCAAAGAAGGATTGGTTCTCGCCTCGGCGATGCATATCACCGCCGGCGTTTACATCAATGACGCTGAAGACGGCCTGATCGCCGACATCGAGGAGTGGCTGGAGAAACTGGCGCCCTTCCGCGCCGAATACCGACACCATCGCACGGGCGAGACCAACGGCGACGCGCACCTGAAAAATCTCCTGGTGGGCCACCAGGTTCTGGTGCCCGTCACCAAAGGCAAACTCGACCTCGGCCCCTGGCAGCAGATTTATTACGCCGAGTTCGACGGCCAGCGGCGTAAGCGTGTCCTGATCAAGGTCCTGGGGGAATAGGCGTCATCATTAGGACCGCGACCATCGCGCCGCAGCTCTCGAAAAGCTACGGCAGCGCGCCCGCGCCAGCCGCGAACTCGGGCCGAAGTTCGATTTGCGTAAGTTTCACGAGATTCTCCTCAAGAACGGCACGGTACCTCTCGACATCCTGGACCGGCAAGTTGAGGGTTGGATTGCAGCCAGGAAGGGGCGCTAGACCAACGCGGCGCAGGAACAGTTGGGTTAGAATGGCTTGTTTTCGCGATTGAAGTGCTGAGGCAAGGGACATCGTCCTCGATGCCGCCCATCATAGAAGTCCACGATCTCTCGAAAGAGTTCCGCACTTTTCGACGCCGTGAAGGTGTCTGGGGCGCGCTGCAAAACCTTTTTGTGCGCGAGTATGTGACCGTGCACGCCGTCGAGCGCGTCAGCTTCTCGATCGAGCCGGGCGAGATGGTGGGTTACATCGGCGCGAACGGAGCCGGGAAGTCCACCACCATCAAAATCCTCACCGGCATCCTGGTGCCTACGAGCGGCCACGTTGTGGCCAACGGACATGTGCCTTATCGCGACCGCCGGCGCTACACGCGGCGCATCGGTGTCGTCTTCGGCCAGCGCACCCAGCTCTGGTGGGACATCGCCGTCATCGAGTCGTTCAAACTGCTGAAGGAAATCTACGAAATCTCCGCGGCCGACTATGAGCGGCGGCTGGGAGTGTTTTGCGAAATCCTCGGCCTGAAGGATTACCTCCACACGCCGGTTCGCAAGCTCAGCCTGGGCGAGCGCATGCGGTGTGACCTGGCGGCGTCGCTGTTGCACAGCCCGCCCTTGCTCTTCCTCGATGAGCCGACCATCGGCCTCGACGTTGTCGCCAAGGATCATATCCGCGAGTTTCTGAAAGAAGTGAACCGCACCGAGCGCACGACGGTGCTGCTGACCACCCACGATCTTTCCGACATCGAGGAACTCTGCCGGCGCCTCCTCATCATCGACAAGGGCAAGATTCTCTTCGACGGTGACTTGCAGGAGATGAAGAAACGCCTGGCGAAATTCAACCTGGTAAAATTCTTCCTGAAAGACCGGGCGCAGGTGGCGAAGCTTTCACTCATCGCGACGGATGGCATTTCCTGCGACCGTGTGGATGAGCTGACCTATTTGATGCGCTTCGATCCCGAGCAGCATTCGAGCGCCGAGGTGATCCGTAACCTGGTCAACACCCTCGAGGTGCGCGACATCATCGTCGAGGGAGAACCCATCGAGGATATTGTGAAGCGAATCTACTTGAGTGGAGAAGTGGCATGAGGCCGGGTTAAGGAAGGTCGAATCATGGGTGTTGGTACGTTCCCTTTACAAACTCGTCCGGCGCCGCCTTCGGCATTATTCGTTCGGCAGGCGCGCGTCTACGCCGAATTCGTGCGCATGGGTTTTGTCAACACGCTGGCCTACCGGTTGCGTTATTACACCGGGATTGTCACCTACTTCATCTACGTTTCGGTGTACTACTACATCTGGAAGGCGATTTACGCGGACAGCGCGACGATCGAGGGATTCGATTTCGGTCACATGCTCACTTATATTTCGGTGGGTTGGATTATCCGGTCATTCTACTTCAATAATATTGACCAGGATATGGCCTACGCAGTGGCGGAAGGCAAGATGGCCATGGACCTCATCAAGCCCGTCAACCAGCAGTTCATGTCCATCGCCATCGCGCTGGGGGAATCGGTGTTCCGCCTGGGGCTACTGACGCTGCCCACGGCGATTGTCCTGCTGCTGGTCTACCCGATTCGCCGGCCGGCGAGCGCGCTTCACTTTGTGGGATTCTTCGCCAGCGTCCTGCTGAGTTTCTTCATCGTCGCGGCGATCAATTTTTGTGTGGGAACTTTCGCCATCCGGCTCAAGTCGATTTTGGGCTTGCTGCGCGCGAAGTACTTCCTTCTTGAATTGTTCTCGGGGCTGCTCATTCCCATCTCGTTTTTCCCCCAAATCTTTCAGGACATCTTCAAGGTGCTACCTTTTCAGTACATCAGCTATATTCCGGTGCTAATTTATCTTGGAAAGATCAGCGGGTTGGAGATCATTCGCGCGCTCGCCCTTCAGCTCTTTTGGATTCTTATGCTCCTTGCCATCGGCGACGCATTGTGGCGATGGTCGAGCCGGAAGATCACAATCCAGGGAGGGTAGGAAAGCACGAGCCGGGAAGCAGTATGCAGTAGGCCGGACAACGTCAGACAGAGGGAGAGGACTTACGTGAAGCATCGTTTGATTGTCTTTCTTGTACTGGCCCTGATTGTTATCCCCGTGATGTTCGCCCAGGAAGAACACTCGCCTTATCCGACGCTGGCCATCGGATCGCCCGCGCCGGACTTCTGCTTGCCGGGAATCGACGACAAGACTCACTGCTTGAAGGATTACGCCGCGAGCAAAGTTCTGGTGCTCGTCTTTACTTGCAATCACTGCCCGACGGCGCAGCTCCACGAGAGCCGAATCAAAAAACTCGCCGACGACTATCGCGACCGCAGCGTGGCGCTGGTGGCCATCGAGCCAAACGTCCCCGACGCGGTGCGCCTGGACGAAATGGGTTATACCGACGTGAGCGATTCTTTCGAAGAGATGAAGATTCGCGCCGCGCACCGGCATTTCAATTTTCCTTATCTCTTCGACGGCGAAACGCAGAAAGTGGCGCGTGCCTACGGCCCGGCCGCCACTCCGCACGTTTTCATTTTCGATTCCGAGCGCCGCCTGCGCTACGAAGGCCGGGTGGACGACAATCCCCGCCCGCAGTATGTGAAGCGCCACGACACTCGCGACGCCA
>CAZTHM010000263.1:0-5787 GCA_964613505.1 uncultured Acidobacteriota bacterium
CCGGAGATCAAGGTTTGTCCCGTATCCGGATCCGTATGAACCTTGAAAGTGGGATCTTCCTGGGTGAGCTTCGAGAGGGCCAGTCCCATCTTTTCCTGGTCGGCCTTGGTCTTGGGCTCGATCGCGACCGAGATGACCGGGGCGGGAAAATCCATGGCCTCAAAAACAATGGGCGCGTCTTCGGCGCAGATCGTGTCGCCGGTCGAAACGCTCTTCAGTCCGACGGCGGCAGCGATGTCTCCGGCATAGACGTCGGTGATTTCCTCGCGCTTGTTGGCGTGCATCCTTACCAGGCGGCTGATGCGCTCGCGGCGGTCGCGACGCGTGCTGTAAACAAACTCACCGACGGGCAAGGACCCGGAATACACGCGCAAAAAGGCAAGTTGCCCAACAAAGGGGTCGGTCATGATCTTGAAGATCAGGGCAGCAAACGGCGCGTCGTCCTTCGCCTCCCGCGTCAGCGTTTTCTCACCGTCGGGAGACGTGCCCTCCACCGGGAGAATGTCCGCCGGGGAAGGCAGATAGTCAACCACCGCATCCAACAGCGGCTGAACGCCTTTGTTCTTGAAAGCCGAGCCGCAAAGAACGGGGAAAACTTTGAGGGCAATGGTGGCCTTGCGCAGGCTGGCCTGCAACTCCTCGGCGGTGACCGGCTCCGCGTGAACGTACTTGCTCATGATGTGGTCATCGACTTCGCCCAGCGTCTCGATCATCTGCTCGCGATAGTGCCGGGCTTTCTCGACCTGATCGGCTGGGATTTCCTTCAGGTCATAAGCCGCGCCCAAGGTTTCGTCCTGGTAGACGATCGCGTTTTGCTGAATCAGGTCGATGACACCCTCAAACTGGTCTTCGGAACCGAGAGGCAACTGGATGGCGATAGGGGTAGCATGAAGCTTGGAACGGATCTGTTGGACGCAGGCATCGAAATCGGCCCCCACCCGGTCCATCTTATTGACGAAGACGATGCGCGGCACGCGGTACTTGTCCGCCTGGCGCCAGACCGCTTCGGTCTGCGGTTCGACACCTTCGACAGCCCCCAAAATGGCAATCGCTCCGTCAAGAACCCGGAGCGACCGTTCAACTTCCGCTGTGAAATCCACGTGGCCCGGCGTATCGATGATATTGATCCGGATGTCGTTCCAGTTACACGTGGTGGCCGCGGAGGTGATGGTGATGCCGCGTTCCTGCTCCTGCGGCATATAGTCCATGACGGCGGTGCCCTCATGCACCTCGCCCATCTTGTACGTCCGGCCGGTGTAGTAGAGAATCCGCTCCGTCGTGGTCGTCTTACCGGCATCGATGTGGGCCATGATGCCGATGTTCCGGGTTTTCTCCAGCGGTGTTTGTCGCGGCATAAGCTCTAACGCAAAGAAACTCCCACCCGATCTTCATCCCGCGGATCAAGATCGGGTACCCCTAGCCTGTTGAGCAATGGGGCCCCGATGAATCGGGGCACACGGCGGATCGTGGTCCTGGGTGGAACCACCTCCCGCCTCGCCAAAGCTAATTCGTCAGTTGACGAATTACCAGCGGTAGTGGGCAAAAGCCTTATTGGCTTCGGCCATGCGGTGCGTGTCGTCGCGCTTCTTGATGGCTCCGCCACGGTTATTCGCGGCATCCAGCAGTTCCGCGGCCAGCCGCTCTCTCATTGACTTCTCGCCCCGCTCACGCGCATAGCCGATGATCCAGCGGAGACTTAACGAGGTCTGACGATTCCGATTCACTTCCACCGGCACCTGGTAGTTGGCACCCCCCACGCGGCGGGTCTTCACTTCCAGGACCGGCTTCACATTGTCGACAGCCTTCTTGAAAATCTTCAGTGGGTCATCATTGGCGCGTTCCTTGACCAGATCGAACGCCCCATAGACCGCCTGCTCCGCGACTGTCCGCTTTCCTTCATACATCACACAATTGATGAACTTCCTCACCAGCGGAGTGGTGTGGATCGGATCCGGACCTACTTCTCTTCGCTCGACTGTACCCTTGCGTGGCATAGAATAATTCCGTTACTGCGCAACTAAGAAGCTTTGGGTCGCTTGGCGCCGTACTTGGATCGGCCCTGCCGCCGGTCGCTGACACCCGCCGAATCCAGCGTGCCTCGGATCACGTGGTACCGCACTCCCGGAAGGTCTTTCACGCGGCCGCCGCGGATCAGCACAATCGAGTGCTCCTGCAAATTGTGCCCGACCCCCGGAATGTATGTCGTCACTTCCATCTGATTGGTGAGTCTCACGCGCGCCACTTTTCGCAGCGCGGAATTCGGTTTCTTGGGTGTCTGCGTATAGACGCGCACACACACCCCACGCTTCTGCGGGCAACTGTCGAGGGCGGGACTCGAGGTTTTATATCTCGGCCGGCTTCTCCCCAGACGGACCAGTTGATTGAAAGTAGGCATTCGTAAGACTCAGTCACTCCTGCCCCGGACGGCAAACTTCCACGCCGACATACGGAGCGGAAAATTGAACTCGCGCAAACCTTTCGAATATACCTGACCGAGCGCCAGACTGTCAAGGATGATTCTCAATCAAAACCCGGAACGCGGCGCAATACTTATCGCATTTCCAGAATTTCTTTCTCCTTGCTCAATCCTTGGGCTTCCAACTTACCCAAATGCTCGTCGGTCAGTTTCTGAACCTCCTCCAAAGCCCGCTTTTCATCGTCCTCGGAAATCTTCTTGTCCTTCAGGATGCGCTTCAACTCGTCGTTCGAATCACGGCGGATATTGCGAATGGCGATGCGGTGATTCTCCAAGACTTTGTGCAGGTGTTTCACGAGTTCTTTGCGCCGCTCTTCGGTGAGGGGCGGAATCGGTACGCGCAGAATCTTCCCGTCGTTCACGGGATTCAGACCTAGATCGGAGGACCGGATCGCTTTGTCGATTGGCACCAGCAGGGTCGGGTCCCATGGCTGGACGGTGAGCAGGTTAGACTCCGGCACACCCAGCGTCGCCACCTGATTGAGAGGAGTCGGAGTGCCGTAGTACTCCACCTTAATATGGTCGAGGAGCGAGGCCGAGGCCCGCCCTGTCCGGACCGTGGCCAGTTCATGCCGGAAATCTTCCAGGGCCTTCCCCATTCGAGTCTTGGCTTGCGCCAGCGTTTCCTTGACCATACACCCTACCTCCCTGCCGAAGTCTCAACCGCAACCCGCGACCCTACTTTCTCACCCAGCACCACACGTTTGAGATTGCCAGGGACATTCAGGTTGAACACGACGATGGGCAGGCTATTGTCCATGCACATCGAGATGGCCGTCGTATCCATGACAGCAAGTCCGCGCGAGAGGACCTCGAGATAGGAGATTTGATTGTAGAGCTTGGCGTCAGGGAACTTGACCGGATCTGCGTCGTACACCCCGTCAACTTTTGTCGCTTTGAGGATCACCTCAGCCTTAATTTCCATGGCGCGCAGCGCTGCTGCCGTGTCGGTAGAGAAGTAAGGATTGCCGGTACCGCCCGCCAGAACCACAACGCGACCCTTCTCCAGATGGCGAATCACGCGGCGGCGAATAAACGGCTCCGCAATCTCGCGCATCTCGATGGCGGTCACGACACGCGTTTGCGACCCCATTCTTTCCAAGGCATCCTGCAGGGCGAGAGCGTTGATGATCGTCGCCAACATGCCCATGTGGTCGGCCACCACGCGGTCGATGCCATGCGCGGACGCCGCCACGCCCCGAATGAAATTTCCGCCTCCGACGACCACCGCGATCTGAAGGCCTTGCGCGTGGACCTCATGGACTTCCTGAGCGATGCGGTTCGCAACCGCGGGATCGACTCCGAAACCCTGCTTGCCCATCAGAGCCTCGCCGCTCAGCTTGAGGAGAATACGGTGGTAGGCAAGCCCGCTCATCACATTTTCCTCAGGCATCCGCTCGGGCGCTTTACGCCGCCATCGTGGCGGCCTTCACGCCGCTGCCCGGCCTTCCCCGGGCGTTGCGGTAAGCCCCTCTCCAACCTTGAATCGCGCGAAACGCCGAACCACGATGTTTTCACCGAACTTCGCGATCTTGGAATTGACCAGTTCGCGAACCGTCTGGCTTCCCGAGAGGTCCTTGATGAAGTGCTGCTCGTACAAGCAGAAATCTTCGTAGAATTTCTCCAGCTTCCCTTCCACAATGCGGTTCAGAACCGCCTCTGGCTTCCCCGATGCCGCTGCCTGGGCGCGCAGGACTTCCCTTTCCCGGTCCATGACTTCCGGGGAGACTTCTTCCTTGCGGATGAAGCGCGGGTCTGTCGCGCAGATCTGCATCGCCAGGTCGTGGACCAGGTGCTGGAATTCTTCATTGCGTGCGACGAAATCCGATTCACAGTTCACTTCCACCAGCACACCGATCTTTCCGCCGGCGTGAACGTAGGCACCCACCAGCCCTTCGGAGGCCAGCCGGCCTGCCTTCTTGGCCGCTGTCGCCTGGCCGCGCTTCCGCAGAATGGTGAAGGCCTGCTCCAAGTCTCCCTGGGCTTCCTCAAGGGCCTTCTTGCACTCCATCATGGGTGCGCCGCTCATCTCTCGCAGTTTCTTGACAAGTTCAGGGGGAACACTCATTCCTTCAACCATCCTCCCACACCAAAAAGGTAGGCGCCTTCATCGGGTCCGCCTACCTTGGGGTCATCATTCGTAATTTCCGGGGTGCTATGCGGTCTCCGGCGTCAACGGGTCGTCGCTTTCATCATCCTTGCGGGGCCGACCTTTGATTTCCGGCAACTTGCGCTTCAGCTTCGGGACCCGAACCCGGCCGTCGGCGACTTCCTCGGCCGCTACCACAGCAGGCGAAAAAACGCCCGCCCGGTCCTCAACGGAATTCCTTTCACTGCCACCCGCCGCGGCTGCCCTGGCTTCTTCCGCAGCGTTCGCTGCCGCCTCGCGTGCCGCTTCCAACTCCTCGGCGGCTCTTTCCGCCGCGATCTTCTCGGCCTCAAGCTGCTTCTGCATGGCCGCGTCTTTACCCTCGGTCACCGAGTCGGCAATCCGCGAAGTGAACAAACGGATGGCGCGCAACGCATCGTCATTGCCGGGAATCACGTGGTTAACCAAGTCCGGATCGCAGTTGGTGTCCACGACCGCCACCACGGGAATGCCCAGCTTGCGCGCCTCCTTGACGGCGATATCCTCCTTGCTGGAATCCACCACGAACAGCGCGTCCGGCAGCCCCGGCATGTCTTTGATGCCCGCCAGGTTCAGTTCCAGATGCTTGCGCTCCCGCTCCAGCTTTTGCACCTCTTTCTTGGTGAGCAGGTCATAGCGGCCGTCCTTGCTCATTTCGTCCAGTTCTCTCAGCCGCTGAATGGACTTCTGGATCGTGGAATTGTTGGTAAGCAGGCCCCCCAACCAACGGTGGTTTACATAGAACATTCCGCAGCGGGTCGCTTCTTCCGCGATGGCTTCCTGCGCCTGCCGCTTGGTTCCCACAAAGAGGATGGTCTTTCCTTCAGCGGCAAGATCGGAAACGTATTTTGCGGCTTCCTTGAAAAGTTTCAGGGTCTTCTGGAGATCGATAATGTAGATCCCGTTTCGCTCCCCGTAAATGTACTCCTTCATCTTGGGGTTCCAGCGCCGGGTCTGGTGGCCGAAGTGAACTCCTGCCTCCAGGAATTCTTTCATCGTAATGTTCGACAAAACTCCTCCTTGCTTCGCAGCCTTCAGCCGTCAGCTATCAGCTGTCAGGAACCAATCCAACTCCCCGTCGAGCTGCCCGCTGAAGGCTGATTGCTGAAAGCTGACAGCTTCTCCTAACGCTTCGAGAACTGGAACCGTTTGCGGGCGCCCTTCTGACCGTACTTTTTCCGCT